>JAUYMV010000323.1 GCA_030698645.1 Mesorhizobium sp. | reverse complement strand
ATTGTCGCCATCGAGGATATAGGTGTGGCGGCCCTCGGCGTGCAGCTTCTTTTCCAGGAGGTTGGCGATGGTCGACTTGCCGGAGCCCGACAGGCCGGTGAACCACAGCACCGCCGGCTTCTGGTGCTTCAGCTCCGCCCGCGCCTTCTTGTCGACGTCGAGCGCCTGCCAGTGCACGTTCGAGGCGCGCCGGAGCGGATGCAGGATCATGCCGGCGCCGGCCGTCGCATTGGTCATGCGGTCGATCAGGATGAAGGCGCCGGTGACGCGGTTGTCGGCGTAGTTGTCGAAGGCGATCGGGGTCTGGGTCGAGATGTTGCAGACGCCGACCTCGTTCAGCTCCAGCGACTTCGCCGCCTCGTGCGAAAAGCTGTTCACGTCGACGCGGTATTTGAGGTCCGTGATCGTGGCGTTCGACTGGTCGGTCTCGGTGCGCAGGATGTAGGAACGTCCCGGCAACAGCGCGTGCTCGTCGAACCAGACGATGTTGGCGGTGAACTGGTCGGCGACATGCGGGCGGGCGTCGGGCGCGACCAGCATGTTGCCGCGCGACAGCTCGATCTCGTCGTCGAGCACGATGGTCACCGCCTGGCCCTCATATGCCGTCGCGAGATCGCCGCCATGCGCGGCGATGCGCTTGACCCGCGCGGACTTGCCCGATTTCGCGACCACCACCTCGTCGCCGGCCGAGATTTTCCCGGACGCCACTGTCCCGGCGAAGCCGCGGAAATCGAGGTTCGGCCGATTCACATATTGCACCGGGAAGCGGAACGGTCTTGTGCCGTCGCCCTCGGCCAGCGGCACGTTTTCAAGGTGCTCCAGCAGCGCCGGGCCGGAATACCACCCCATCCGCTCCGAGCGCGCGATCACGTTGTCGCCGTAGCGCGCCGAGAGCGGGATCGGCGTCAGCGTCTCGAAACCGAGGTCCTTGGCGAAGGATTTGTAGTCCGCCACGATGCGGTCGAACACCGTCTCGTCGAAGCCGACCAGATCGATCTTGTTGACCGCCAGCACGACGTGGCGGATGCCGAGCAGCGAGGCGATGAAGGAGTGCCGGCGCGTCTGGCGCAGCACACCCTGGCGCGCGTCGACCAGCACGATGGCGAGGTCCGCCGTCGAGGCGCCGGTCGCCATGTTGCGGGTATACTGTTCGTGGCCCGGCGTGTCGGCGACGATGAATTTTCGTTTCGGCGTCGCGAAGAAGCGGTAGGCGACGTCGATGGTGATGCCCTGCTCGCGCTCGGCCTCCAGCCCGTCGACCAGCAGCGCGAAGTCGATGTCGTCGCCGGTCGTGCCGTGCTTCTTGGAATCCTTCTCCAGCGTCGCCAGCTGGTCCTCGAAGATCAGCTTGGTGTCGTAGAGCAGGCGGCCGATCAGCGTCGACTTGCCGTCGTCGACCGAGCCGCAGGTCAAGAAGCGCAGCAGCGACTTGTTCTCCTGCGCCTGCAGGAAGGCATGCACGGCGGTCGCCGTCGCGGGCTTCGGGGACACGTGTTGCATCTCAGAAATAGCCCTCGCGCTTCTTCTTCTCCATGGAGCCGGCCTCGTCCTTGTCGATCGCCCTGCCCTGCCGTTCCGAGGTGCGCGCGATCAGCATCTCCTGCACGATGTCCTCCAGCGTGTCGGCGTCCGACTCGATCGCGCCGGTCAGCGGATAGCAGCCGAGCGTGCGGAAGCGCACCAGCCGGTCCTCGACGCTCTCCCCCGGCCGAAGTTCCATGCGGTCGTCATCCTTCAGGATCAGCATCCCGTCGCGCTCCACCACCGGCCGCTCCTTGGCATAGTAAAGCGGCACGATCGGGATGTTTTCCTGCAGAATGTACTGCCAGATATCGAGCTCGGTCCAGTTCGACAGCGGGAAGACGCGGATCGATTCCCCCGGCGCCACGCGCGTATTGTAGATCTTCCACATTTCCGGCCGCTGGTTCTTCGGGTCCCAGCCATGCTGTGCCGTGCGGAAGGAAAAGATGCGCTCCTTGGCGCGGCTCTTCTCTTCGTCGCGCCGCGCGCCGCCGAACGCCGCGTCGAAGCCGTAATGGTCGAGCGCCTGGCGCAGGCCCACCGTCTTCATGATGTGCGTATGCGCGTTCGACCCATGCGTGAACGGCCCGACATCCTGCGCGATGCCGTCCGGATTGATATGCACCAGCAGGTCGAAGCCAAGCTTTGCCGCCATCTCGTCGCGAAAGGCGATCATCTCGCGAAACTTCCACCGCGTGTCGACATGCAGGAAGGGAAACGGCGGTTTTGCGGGATAGA
>JAUYMV010000213.1 GCA_030698645.1 Mesorhizobium sp. | reverse complement strand
GAGACGCCGGACAGGATGTGGCAGAACTCCCACTCGTCGTATTCGATGCGCCATTTGCCGGGCGTCGATTCCCAGATGCCGGCATAGAGGCCGGCGGCCTCCTCGACGTTCCAGGTCCGGTTGGTCGGCGTGCCGGAGAGGATGCGGTCGGCGGCCGGCGCGCCTTCCTCGGGCACGCCGGAGGTGTCGATTTTCAGGAACAGCGCCATCAGCCGGCCCTGGCCAGCGCCTGGGCGAGATCGGCGATGATGTCGTCGGCGTCCTCGATGCCGACCGAAAGGCGGATGACGTCGTTGCCGGCGCCGGCGGCGGTCTTCTGCGCGTCCGACAATTGGCGGTGCGTGGTGGACGCCGGGTGGATGATCAGCGACTTGGTGTCGCCGATATTGGCCAGGTGCGAGAACAGCTCGACGCACTCGACCACCTTCACGCCTGCATCGAAGCCGCCATTGAGACCGAAGGTGAACACGGCGCCCGCGCCCTTCGGCGAATAACGCTGCTGCAGCGCGTGGTTCGGGTCGGACGGCAGGCCCGGATAGGACACCCACTTGACCTGCGGCTGTTTCGCCAGCCAGGTCGCGACCTTCAGCGCATTGTCGCAATGGCGCTGCATCCTGAGCGGCAGGGTCTCGATGCCCTGCAGCAGCAGGAAGGCGTTGAACGGCGCGATGGACGGCCCGAAATCGCGCAGGCCGAGCACGCGGCAGGCAATCGCGAAGGCGAAATTGCCAAAGGTCTCGTGCAAAACGATGCCGCCATACTCGGGCCTCGGCTCCGACAGCATCGGATAGTTGCCGCTCTTCGACCAGTCGAAGGTGCCGCCGTCGACGATCACGCCGCCCATCGAATTGCCGTGCCCGCCCATGAACTTGGTCAGCGAGTGGACGATGATGTCGGCGCCGTGTTCGAGCGGGCGCAGCAGATATGGCGAGGCCATCGTGTTGTCGACGATGAGCGGCAGGCCGTGGCGCTGCGCGATCTCGGCGATCGCCTCGATGTCGACGAAGGTGCCGCCCGGATTGGCCAGGCTCTCGATGAAGATGCCGCGAGTCTTGCCGTCGATCAGCGCCTCGAGTGCGGCCAGGTCGTCGGTGTCTGCGAAGCGGCATTCCCAACCGAAATTCTTGAAGGCATGGCCGAACTGGTTGATCGAGCCGCCATAGAGGCGCTTGCCGGCGATGAAGTTTTCGCCGGAGCGCATGATGGTGTGGAAGACCAGCAGCTGCGCGGCATGGCCGGACGCGGTGGCAAGCGCCGCCGTGCCGCCTTCCAGTGCCGCGACGCGCTCCTCGAGCACGGCCTGCGTCGGGTTCATGATGCGGGTGTAGATGTTGCCGAAGGCCTTCAGCCCGAACAGCGAGGCGGCGTGGTCGACGTCGTCGAAGACATAGGCCGTGGTCTGATAGATCGGCGTGGCGCGCGCGCCCGTCGCGGGATCCGGCTTGGCGCCTGCGTGCACGGCGAGCGTGTCGAAGCCTGGCATGAAATGTCCTCCCTTAGTCGTTCCTGAAATCGGCGCCATTCTTGGCAAAGCGCGGCCGCGAAGGCAAAGGCGAATTTTCCAAGTTTTCGCGACCCGGCGGTAGAAGACATGGCCGCGGCGGGAAAAACCGGAAAACGGCGCTATTTCTGGCGGATTCCGAAGCTCTGGAAGCCCTGGCGCATGATCGGCTTCTTCGAGCTCAGCGTGCCGGAATTGATGCCGTTCCAGCCGATCTCGCCGGACAGCCTGGCATATTCGATCTTCGGGCAGCGGTTCATGACGACCTTGATGCCGGCGGCTTCCGCCTTCGCGGCCGCCTCATCGTGGCGGACGGTCAGCTGCATCCAGATGACCTTCGGCAGCGGCGACAGCGCCAGCGCCTCGTCGACGATCGCCGGCACGGCGGCCGAGGCGCGAAAGATGTCGACCATGTCGACCGGCTCGGGAATGGCGGCAAGCGACGCATAGGTCATGCGGCCGAGGATCTCCCTGCCGGCATGGCCGGGATTGACCGGAAAGACTGCATATCCCTTGTCGATCAGATATTTCGTCACGAAGAAGCTCGGCCGCACGTCGTTGGCCGAGGCCCCGACGATGGCGACGGTCTTCACCGAGTTGAGGATGCCGGAGATGTAGGCGTTGTCGTAGGAATCGTGATTCATGCGACCTGACTGCGGGAAACGGGGCGGGGAATCAAGGGGCTGGATTTTTCAAGTTTTCGCCGGCGGCAGCGAGATCGACCCGTCGGCTGCAATAGGAAAGTCCGGATTGTGCGCCACCTCCCAGAGATTGCCTTCGGTATCCGCGAAATAGCCGTACCAGCCGCCCCAGAAGGCCTTCTGCGCCGGCTTGACGATGTGGCCGCCGGCGGCACCGGCCGCGGCCAGCACGTCGCCGACCTCTGCGTCGGAGCGCGTGTTGTAGGCGAGCGCCACGCCGGAAGATCCGCGCCGACCGTCGTCCTCGACGCCGGCGTCCGCCGCCAGTTTTTCACGCGGCCACAGTGCCAAAATCGTGCCGCCCATCTGGAAGAAGGCGACATCGCCCGGCACGACCATGCCGGGCGTCAGGCCCATCGCCCGGTAGAACCCGATCGCGCGGTCGAGATCCTCGACGCCGAGCGTGACGATCGAGATGCGCGGCTGCATCACTCTGCCGTCCACTATTCCCCCGTCCACTCCGGCTTGCGCTTGCCGAGGAACGCGCCGATGCCCTCCTCCGCGTCGCGCGCGAGCATGTTCTCGACCATCACCCGCGCCGTATAGGTGTAAGCTTCCGACAAGCCCATCTCGGCCTGCGCATAGAAGGCCTCCTTGCCCGTCTTCACCGTCAAAGGCGATTTGGATGCAATGGTTTGCGCGTATTTGGCGACGATCTGATTCAGGTATTCCGGCGGCACGACGCGGTTGACGAGGCCGAATTCACGCGCCGTCGTCGCGTCGATCATCTCGCCGGTCAGGAGCATCTCCATCGCCTGCTTGCGCGACACGTTGCGCGACAGCGCGACCATCGGCGTCGAGCAGAACAGGCCTATGTTCACGCCGGGCGTGGCGAAGGTCGCCTCGGTCGAGGCGATCGCCAGGTCGCAACTTGCCACCAACTGGCAGCCGGCGGCCGTGGCGACGCCGCCGACCTCGGCGATCACCGGCTTCGGGTGGCGGACGATGGTCTGCATCAGCGTCGCGCAGGCGGCGAAGGTCTCCTCGAAGAACGCCCTGCCCCGGTCGGCGTCCGCGCGATGCGCCGAAAGCTGCTTCAGGTCGTGCCCGGCGGAAAACACTTTTCCGGCGGACGTCAGGACGATGACGCGGACGGAAGCGTCGGTCACCGCGGCATCGAGTTCCTCCTGCAGCGCCGCCATCAGTTCGAGCGACAGCGCATTGGCGGGCGGGTTGGCGAGCGTCAGGCGGAGGACGGCGCCATCGCGGGTCGCCCGCACCGGGCCAGTGGCCTCGTCGCGCCTGATCGCCAGAATTTCGGCCATGTCGTCAGCTCCCTCGCCATCTGCCGCATCGCGGCCCGCTTTGCCGGGATAAATAGCATGGCCCATCTCGATGGAAAGCATCTCGATGCAAAGCATCTTGATGCACAGCCTCGAAATGGTGTCTCTTACGTTTACGGAAACGGAAGAGGCATCGCCTGGACTTCCGGCACGCGGGAGGTTCCATGCCGACACACCACGCCCTGACCCCGGTCATGAACGCCGACGAGGTGAATGCCTATCTGAAGGTCGTGTATCCGCAACTGAACGACGATTTCGCCGCCTACCGGGCGATCGAGATCCGTCCCGGCGAATGCACGGTGCGCCTCGACGCCACCGAACGCCATCTGCGCCCCGGCGGCACGGTGTCCGGCCCGTCGCTGTTCACGCTGGCCGACATCGGCGGCTATGTCTGCGTGCTCAGCCATGTCGGGCGCGAGGCGCTGGCGGTCACCACCAATCTCAACATCTCCTTCATGCGCAAGGCGGAGGCCGGCCCCGTCGATGGCATCTGCCGCATCCTGAAGCTCGGCAAGAACCTGATGGTGTTCGACATCGACATGGTCGCCGGGCCGGACAGGCACACGGTCGCGCATGCGTCGGGCACCTATTCGATACCGCCGAAGCGGTAAGTGTTGTTTGGCCCTCAGGGCTGGTGATCACCTCTGCGATTGTCCGGCCTCCCCCCACGTTCGTCATCCCGGCCAAGCGGCGGCAGCCGCGCCGAGCCGGGACCCATTGGTTCCCGCGCGTCGAGTACGGCCGGTCTCCGATTGGCCAATGGGATTCGCGGATAAATAGGACATCCAATGCAGCGCCGCGCGATCACCCAGGACGAGGACCCGGCCGTGCTTGATGACGAGTGACCAATGGGTCCCGGCTCTGCGCGGCTGCCGCCGCATGGCCGGGATGACGAACGTGGGGCGGCACGTCCTTACCACAGAGAGACGCGTGCTCGCCCAGAAGCGGCTCGTACCAGCAGCAGAAATCATGTGGTAAAATAATACCGCGCACTTAAGCCACTGCATTATATCGACTTTCTGAAACGAACGTCCCTCCCCCTCGCTTGACGGCGAAATCCCCCTCCCCTATACACCGTCTCGAAGCAGCGGCCACGGATCGACCCGAGGGCCGCCGTTTCATTGTTGGGCGCACGTTTCCCGCGCGCCCAATCCAAGCAACAAGAAACGCCTTCCCCGTGAAGGTCCGAAACGAAAGCACATATCATGGCAACCTTTTCGCAGAAGCCTGCGGATGTGACCAAGAAGTGGGTGCTGATCGACGCCGAAGGTCTCGTCGTCGGCCGCCTCGCTTCCATCGTCGCCAACATCCTGCGCGGCAAGACCAAGCCCACCTTCACCCCGCATGTCGACGATGGCGACAACGTCATCATCATCAACGCGGCCAAGGTCGCCT
>JAUYMV010000212.1 GCA_030698645.1 Mesorhizobium sp. | reverse complement strand
GGCGGCGATGAAAAAGGCGATCATCATGCCGCCGCTACCGCCGATCAGATAGCCGACGCCCATGAACAGCGCCGTCATGAAGGCGAGCAGCATTGCGGTGCGAATGAGGTTCATGCCTGTCTCCGTTGCAAAGGCGTCGCGGACATCGCGCCACCTACCGAATTCGATGCGGTCCCTATATGATGGTGAGGGAATGGATGCACTTCAATATTCGGGCCAGTGAATGACCGACAGCGAGACACGGGACGACGAGACGGGCGGACGCGTTCTGGCGCCGGCGGCACGGCGGGCTCTCGCCGAAGCGGAAGCGCGCCGCAAGGCGCGCGACAGCGGCCAGGCTCCGCCAAAGGAAATCGGCGGCCGCGGCGGCGCGGAACCGGTTCGCTATGGCGACTGGGAGGTGAAGGGACGGGCGGTCGACTTCTGAGCCCTCTCGTCCCGGCGGAGGTCGATGTCCGACGCGAGGTTCTGCGGCAAAAATTTCAGCCGGCGCGGAACCCGAAAGCGACAGGCGGCGTTGTGTGGAAATCTTTCCGCAAAACGGTGCGCCCAATGCTTATTCGTCTCGGTTACCAGATCGGACTTGAACTGCCGCAACCGACGCAAGTCGTCACCGCGCTCGAAATCCATCCGGACCGCAAGGCGGATCTGCGCTGGGAATCGGGATTTTCCACGACGCCGGAAATTGCGAGCCATACGTATACGGACGCCTATGGCAATCGCTGCCGCCGCTTCGTAGCGCCCGCCGGCGCCACGACGATACGATTCGACGCCATCGTCGAAGACAGCGGCCTGGCTGACGAGAGCGGTCCCGACATCGGTGAAACGCCGATCGCCGATCTGCCGGATTCCTGCATCGGCTACATGCTGGGCAGCCGCTATTGCGAGACCGACCACCTGGGCGCGCTGGCCTGGAACCTGTTCGGCCATACCGAGCCCGGATGGGCGCGCGTTCAGGCGATCACCGACTATGTCCACAATCATCTCTCGTTCGGCTACGGTTATGCACGGTCGACGCGCACGGCCGCCCAGGCGCACGAGGAGCGTGTCGGCGTCTGCCGCGATTTCGCGCATCTGGCGATCGCGTTCTGCCGCTGCATGAACATTCCCGCGCGCTACGTGAACGGCTATCTGGGCGACATCAATGTCCCCGCGGACCCGGCGCCGATGGATTTCAGCGCCTGGTTCGAGGCCTATCTCGGCGGCAAATGGTATACGTTCGACGCCCGCCACAACAAGCCGCGCACCGGACGCGTGGTCGTGGCGCGGGGCCGGGACGCCACCGACGTGCCGCTGGTTCACACCTTCGGCCCGCACACGCTCACCAAGTTCGAAGTCTGGACCTACGAGCAGGATGCGGAGCGGAAACTCGTGCGAAACGCGCAGCCGATGGCACAGCGCCAGATCAACGCCGCCGCCTGAGCTACCCCGAGCGCGGCGATGCGCCACGAAACGCGCGGTCGTCGCTGAACCGAGCCCTGAGCCAGACAACGAAAAGGCCGCCAACGATGCGTTGGCGGCCTTTCGTGTTTCGTCCGCGGGCGCGACCTGTGGCGGTGACCTGCGTCACCGGCCGCGCGTCATGCGCTCGTCAGGAAGGCTGCTTCCCGAAAAGGCAATCCGCCGAGGCCACGCTCAGCAAAACGGAATCACTCGACATCGGATCACCTCCTTTTCAGTTCGTTGAACACACAGAGATATTGGGGTGCCGAAGTCGGCTTGGCAATGGCCGTTTGGAAGTTTACGCAGCGCTGAACTTCGTCGACGAACCGGTTTTCCTCGTCACGCTCTCCACCGGCGATGGCGTGGCTCTTCGAGCGCGCGCGGCATCAAACGGCCCGAAACTCGGCCATGAGCGCAGCGGCGGTTCGACGCAGCCGCGGCAAACCGGCTTCGATACGCTGTTGCCGAATTGGCGAAACTGCTACGGAACTGCCATGGGAAGCCTGTCCCAAGGAGGCAGTTTCATGAGATTTTCGGTTGTCGTTGCGCTCTCGGCTATCGCTGCCGGTGCCTGGTCGACGTCCGCTCTTGCAGAAGGCGACGCGGCGCTGGGCAAGAAGGTTTTCGCGAAATGCATGGCGTGCCACGATGCGACTAGCGAGAAAGACAAGGTCGGTCCGCATCTTCTGGGAGTCATCGGCCGCACCGCGGGAACGGCGGCAAGTTTCGCTGCAAAATATTCTCCCGCAATGGTCGCGGCCGGCGCAGCTGGCCTTGTCTGGGACGAGGCAACGATTGCCGAATATCTCAAGGATCCGAAGGCGCGCATACCCGGAAACAAGATGATTTTCCCAGGGTTGAAGACGGATGACGATATCGCCAATGTCATCGCCTATCTGAAGGCTGATCCCAAGCCCTGACGAAGGCTTTCCCAGCACGGCGATACCGATCGAATCGGGTCACGGGTGGCTTGCCGAACCTGGCGGCCCCGCGTCGAGCCCGAAGGTCTCTTCGCGCAGCAATTCATGCTCGCTTCCCACGACCGCGCGCCACACGGAATTGCCGCAACGGACGGTCAACCGCAAGGTGCCCTCGTCCGCGCCGGTTCCCGTCTCGACGCGGCTGGTGACGAGGCCGAGACGCATGCTCCGGCGCAGTCTCCCGGGCTCGATCGACAGTCGTGCCGCCAAGGTGGCCGGGTCGACGGGGGAATCGCCGGTTGGATACATTCAGGCCTCATCTTCGCCTCGCCGCGCTATCCTTGGCTTCGCGACTGCCTGTCCTGTCGTCACCAGGCTATTTCCGCTTGAACATCAGTCGACACGTGCCGACGGTCGTGCGGTTTTGATCGAGCCAGGCGAGGGCAGTCCGGCTCCGTCTCAGATGGGCGTCAAGGAAAGCAAGCGTGAGCTGGCGCATGGCCTCGCGTTGCTCAGGCACCTGTCTCTGGAGCCCGTTGTCGGCGAAGCCGCCGAGATAATGGTCGCCATCTTCCAGCACCGCGAGATACTTTCCCCCTGCGGGAGCCAGCTCGTAAGGTTCGGACTTCCAGCGCCAGTCGCCTCCCTTGGCGCCCCGGTCAAGCGTCCCGGTGACGGTGAGCACGGGACCGTCCATACCGTCCCATGAACCGTCTCGAAGCCCCTGTTGATCACGCCCCTGGGCACTGAGCAGGATAGCCGCGCGGAATCGGTTGTCTCGATAGCGGCGGGCCCGGCCGTCCGGCAAGTCGATCTGCGCGCCAGCGAGGAGCTGCGCGGTGTAGGCGCCGAAGGAATGGCCCGCGACCGCGCCATGATCGGACAATTCCGGCCGGCCGCTCGTCGCGTCGAACACCGCGCCCAGCCTGTCCATCACGCGGTTGACCGTGGCCACTCTCTCCAGCCAGTGCTGCGGGGAATGGAGAATCTCGTGCATCCGCGCGCGGAAGGCCGGCATCTGCGACCAGCCGGAGAGATCGGCGTCCGGGTCCAGACCGAGCGCCGGTTCGCTCTGCGCCACGCGGCGAACCGCGTCGGCGAAGGTCGGCTGAATCACGAGATAGCCGTGGCGGGCCCAGTGGCGGACGAGGTCGGCATATTGGCGCCCGTTCGAGCCGAGACCGTGGCAGAACAGGACGAAGCCCGCGGGCACGCGGCCGGCCGGCCAGCGACAAGTCAGGCCGGGACCGATGCCGGGCTCGTCCGCAAGCACGTCGTTGGCTTCCCCGACATCACCGGCCGCGATGTCGCTCGCATAGATGTTGTCCGTCACGCCGACGCACTCCCGGCTGCGTCGGCGCCCGCACTCGCGGCGGAGCGGTCGAAAAGAAAGCAGGCCGCGGTCCCGCCACCGTCGACCGGATAGTCGGGTGGCATCTCCGCCGCGCAGCGCGGCATGACATGGGGGCAGCGGTTGCGGTAGGGGCAGCCCTTCGCCGCGACGCGCGGCGTCTCCCTGACCGGCAGGGCCTTGCGGACGGCGCGACGACGGCGCTGCGCTTGCGGATCGAGCAGCGGCACTGCATCGAGCAGCGCCCTCGTATATGGATGCGCCGGTGCACGGTAGACCCGGTCCGACGGCCCCTCCTCGACGATGTGCCCGAGATACATCACCGCGATCCGGTCGGATATGTGGTGGACCAACGCCAGGTCGTGCGCGATCAGCAGATAGGCGATGCCGAGCGCGTCGCGCCGTTCGTAGAGAAGATTGATGATCTGGTTCTGCGTGGAGACGTCGAGCGCGCTGACCGGCTCGTCGAGCACGATGAGCTTCGGCGTCAACGCGAGCGCGGAGGCAATCGCGATACGCTGTCGCTGGCCGCCGGAGAACTGATGCGGATGACGATCGAGATGTTCCTCCGACAGCGACACCAGCTCGAGCAGTTCCAGGGCGCGGGTCCTGCGCTCGTCCCGGGTCATCGCGGTGTGGACGCGCAGCGGCTCCGTCACGATGTCCTCGACGGTCATCGACGGATTGAGCGAGGAATAGGGATCCTGGAAGACCGCCTGGATCTGGCCGCGCACCTGTGGCGGATAGCGCGTGCGCAGGGCCGCGAGATCGACGTCGCCGAAGCGGATCGAGCCGCCGCTGGCCGGGACAAGCCCGAGCACCGTGTTGGCGATCGAGGATTTCCCGGAGCCCGACTCGCCCACCAGCCCGAGGGTCTCGCCGGGTCGGATCGACAGAGTCGCGCCCTTGACGGCCTGGAAACCCTTCCCCTTGAAGCCGAGCAGGGAGCGTCCCCAATAGGTGACATCCAGATCGCGGATCTCGAGCAGAGCCTCCTCGCTCATTGCGCCGCCTCCAGGACGAGTTCGTCGGCGCGGATGCAGCGGACCAGCCGGTCGGTTCCGACGAGCGGGACGCGCCGGTCGCAGGCGGCGATGTGGAAGTCGCAGCGGTTGGAGAAGCGACAGCCGGCTGGCCAGCACCCGGGCCGCGGCACGCTGCCTCGGATCGTCGGCAATGGTGGATTGCGGTCCGATGCATGTGGCATCGCCGACAGGAGACCGCGCGTATAGGGATGGCGCGGCGCGGCAAAGAGCTGATTGACCTCGGCCATCTCGACCACCTCGCCGGCGTACATCACGCTGATGCGGTCGCAGATGTCGGCCGCGACGGCGAGGTCGTGGGTGACGAACAGCATGGCCATGCCGAACTCCTCCTGGAGGTCGCGGAAGAGGTCGAGAATCTCCTGCTGCACGGTGACGTCGAGCGCGGTGGTCGGCTCGTCGGCGATGAGAAGCGAGGGATTGCAGCTAAGGGCCCGCGCAATCGCGACGCGTTGCGCCATGCCACCCGACAGTTCGTGGGGATAGGCGCGTGCGCGCTCCTCCGGCCGCGGGATGCCGACACGGTCGATCAGTTCGACGGCGCGTGTCCAGGCCTGTTTTCGCGACAGGCCGGTCTTCGTGAACAGAACCTCGGCGATCTGGCTGCCGACGGTGAAGGCGGGATTGAGGCTGGTCGTCGGGTCCTGGAAGACCATGGCCACGTCGTTGCCGCGCACCTCCTCGAACTGCCGCTTCGACAGCGCCCTCAGGTCGCGGCCGTTCAGAAGGACGGAGCCATGCGTGGTGCGTACGGCCGAGCCGAGCAGTCCGAGGATGGCCAGTCCCGTCAGGGTCTTGCCGCTGCCGGATTCGCCGACGAGTCCCAGCGTCTCGCCCTTCGAAATGGATAGTGACAGGTCGGTGATCAGCGGAAGTTCGCCGCCCTCCGGCACCGAAACCATCACCTGCAAGCCCTCGACGCGGAGCACTTCGTCCGGATGGGGCGGGGGCAGCGTGCCGGCGCAGGATTCAAGCGCGCCGTTTGCCTCGAACCGCCCGCCGGGCGCTTCCTGCCTGGCCGCGACCGCGATGCCCCGGCCGACCCCGTCGCGAATCACATCGCCGATCAGATTGATCGAGAGGACGGTGAGGATGATGGCGATGCCGGGCGGAATGGCGAGGAACCAGTGCAGGTCCATGTAAGCGGCGGCGGTCGAGAGCATCGTACCCCAGCTCGCATCCGGCGGCTGTACGCCGAGGCCGATGAAGCTCAAGCCGGCCTCGGCCAGGAGCACGGCACCAACCGTCAGCGTCGTCTGTACGATCAGCGGCGGGGCGATGTTTGGCAGGATGTGGCGCAACAGGATGCGGCTGGCGGAAGCGCCGATGACGCGGGCCGAGCGCACATAGACCTCCTCGCGCTCGGCCAGCACCACGCCGCGCGCGAGCCGTAGAAACGACGTGGAGAACAGGATGCCGAGCGCGATCATCGCCTTATGCAGCCCGGTGCCGAGGAGGGCGAGGATGACGATCGCCACCATGATGCCGGGGATTGAAACCACCGCCTCGACGACGCGCATGACGAGCCAGTCCCACCAGCCGCCGCGATAGCCGATGAACAGGCCGATCGGCACGC
>JAUYMV010000315.1 GCA_030698645.1 Mesorhizobium sp. | reverse complement strand
ATCCTCGGGCTTGTCCCGAGGATCTGCCGATTTCGCAAGTTTCCGCCTCCACTCCCGCCGCGCGGTTACGCCGACGCCGGCCGGACGCTTTTTGCGGATCCTCGAGACAAGCCCGAGGATGACGGCGGTGGGGCCGTGCGGATGACGGTACCGTCCCCGCTCCCGCCTATTCCACGCTCGCCGCGATCGCGCGCAGCATGTCGATCGTCTCGAATTCCCGGTAGGACGTCTCGTCATTGGTGGTGCCGTAGTCGCGGCTCGCCGACAGCTTGACGATGGTGACACCCCGCGCCGGATTGACGTAGACGAACTGGTTGTAGACGCCGATCGCCGAATATTCGCCCTCGGTCCCGTCCATCACCCACCACTGGTAGCCGTAGCCGAGCGCCGAATCCGACAGGCCGGTGTCGCCCGGCTGCAAATGCGGGCCGTCCGGCGTCACCGAGGCGCGCACCCAGTCCGCCGGCACGATCCGCCGGCCCTGCCACAAGCCGTGGTTGCGAAACAGTTCGCCGATCTTGCCATAGTCGCGCGCCGTCGCGTTCAGCCCGCCGAAGGCCATCTCCATGCCGGTCGAGTCGATCAGCCAGCAGCCGGCCGTCTCCATGCCGAGCGGATGCCACAGCTTCTCCTCCAGATAGTCGCGGATCGGCCGACCGGTCGCCCTGGCCAGCAACATGCCGAGCACCTGCGTATCGGTGCTGTTGTAGAGGTTGAAGCTGCCGGGCTGGCGCGCGCGCGAAAGCGTCGCGGCGAAGTCGTTGAACGATCCGCCATGCGCGAAGATCGAGATGAAGCGATTGATGTCGGAGTCCGGATCGCTGTAGTCCTCGTTCCAGCCGGCGCCCGACGACATCTGCAGGATGTCCTTGATCCGCACGCCGTCATAGGCCGAGCCGGCGAGTTCGGGCAGATAGGCCGTCACCGGCTCCTCGATCGAACGGATGGCGCCCTCGCCGACCGCGATCCCGAGCGCCGCCGAGACGAAGCTCTTGGCGACCGACATCGAGACCCACTTGGTCGTCCGCGTGCCGCCGAGCGCGTAGCTCTCGTAGCGCACCGCGCCATCCTTGAGGACGAGCAGCGCCATCGTGTCGGTCAGGGCGAGGAATTCCTGGAGATTCCTGGTCGCTCCGTTGAACGCGAATTCGCGCGGCAGGTCGATGCGCCCGCCTTCCGGAAACTGGAACGGCGCCGGCGCCGCGCTCATGGTCGCGACCGGGAATATCTCCTCCATCCGGCCGAAATTCTCGTGCTGGACCGCCCCGGTGAAGAGGCT
>JAUYMV010000313.1 GCA_030698645.1 Mesorhizobium sp. | reverse complement strand
GGCCTCTTTGCCCCGCCATCTCCCGGCCCTGCTGGCCCTAGGCTTCATCGCGCTCCTCATCGGCGGGGCGTTCGTCGGGCTTGGGCTCGAGGCGGCGCGCGACATGTCGGGGGCGGTGTCGGCCTTCGACGCGGGCATGCTGCGCATCGCGCGGTTCACGCTGTGGCAGGCGGCGCTGTCGACGCTGCTTTCCGTCGCGCCGGCGATCCTGGTGGCGCGCGCGCTGTCGCGGCATCCGGTGTTTCCGGGCAGGGGGCTGATGCTGCGGCTCTTCGCCGTGCCGCTCGGCCTGCCGGCGATCGTCGCGGCACTCGGCCTGCTGGCGCTCTACGGGCGGGCGGGGTTCGTCGCCGACGCGCTTGCCGCAATCGGCGCCGGGCGCTTCCCGGGCATCTACGGCCTCACCGGCATACTCGTCGCGCATGTCTTCTTCAACCTGCCGCTGGCGACGCGGCTGCTGCTGGCCTCGCTCGAGGCGGTTCCGGCCGACCAGTGGCGGCTGGCCAGCCAGCTCGGCATGGGTGCGGGGCCGGCGTTCCGCTTCATCGAGTGGCCGGCGCTCAGGCGCAGCCTGCTCGGCGTCGCGGCGCTCGTCTTCATGCTTTGCGTCACCTCGTTCACGCTGGTGCTGACGCTCGGCGGCGGGCCAGCCGCGACGACGCTCGAAGTCGCCATCTACCAATCGCTGCGCTTCGATTTCGAGCCGGCGCGGGCGGTGGCGCTGACCGTGGTGCAGATCGGGCTGACCGCCGCGACGGTCGCCGCGCTGTCGTGGCTCGGCGCCAACGTCGCGGGCGACGCCAACCTGCCGGTCGCGGGCCATCGGTTCGGCCGGGCGGGGACGGCCGAGCGGTACCTGAACTCGGCGCTCCTGGCGGCGACGACGCTCTTCGTCGGGGCGCCGATGGCGGCCATCGTCGCGGCGGGACTTGGCGCCGACCTTGGCCGCCTTGTGACCGAGGCAGCGGTCCTTGGCGCCATCGCCACCAGCCTGGCGCTGGCATTCGCGGCCGCCGCGCTTTCCGTCGCCCTTTCGCTGGCGCTGGTGGCCTTGCGCCAGCGCCTCGAAGCGGCGCGTCGCGGCGCTCGCGCCTCGCTGCTCGAGCGCCTGACCGACGGCGGGGCAAGCCTGGTGCTCGTGGTGCCGCCGATCGTCATCGGCGCCGGCTGGTTCATGCTATTGCGCAACCGGACCGATGTCTTCGCGCTGGCGCCGCTGATGGTCGTGACGGTCAATGCCGTGATGGCGATGCCGTTCGCCGTGCGCGCGATTCGTCCGGCCTTTGATGCCGCCGCTGCGCGCAACGACCGGCTGTGCGCGCAGCTCGGCCTGTCCGGACTGGACCGCGCGCGCCTGATCGACTGGCCGGTGCTCAGCCGCCCGCTCGCCACGGGCTTCGCCTTCGCCATGGCGCTGTCGCTCGGCGATCTCGGCGTCATCGCGCTGTTCGGCAGCGATAGCGTGCAGACGCTGCCCTATCTGCTGTATGCCCGCATGGGCAGCTATCGCACCGAGGACGCGGCGGGCCTGGCGCTCCTGCTCGGCCTCGTCTGCTTCGCGCTGATGGCGCTGGCGGAGCGGCTGGGGAGGAGTTCGAGATGAGCACTGGCGGCGCCGACATACGTCTCGACGAGGTGCGTTTCGCCTTTGGCGACGTGCGAATGCATTTCCGGGCGGCGATCGCCGCATCCGAAATGGTCGCCATCATGGGGCCGAGCGGTTCCGGCAAGTCGACGCTGCTCAATCTCGTCGCCGGGTTCGAAACGCCGTCGGCCGGACGCATCCTGATCGGCGGCGCCGATGTGACCGCCGCGCCGCCGGCGGCGCGGCCGGTGTCGATGATCTTCCAGGAGAACAACCTCTTCGCGCATCTCGACATCGCCGCCAATGTCGGGCTCGGCCGCTCGGCGGCGCTGAGGCTCGACGCCGAGGATCGCCAGGCGGTCGCGGATGCGCTGAGGCGGACCGGCCTCGCCGGCAAGGAAAGGCGGCTGCCGCACGAGCTTTCCGGCGGCGAACGGCAGCGCGCGGCGCTGGCGCGCGCACTGGTGCGCCAACGCCCGGTGCTGCTGCTCGACGAGCCGTTCGCGTCGCTCGGGCCTGCGCTGCGGGCCGAAATGGGCGATCTCGTGCGCGATCTCCATGCCGAGACCGGGATGACGATCCTGCTCGTGACGCACACGCCCGAGGACGCGTTGCTGATCGCGCCACGGCGCCTGCTGTTCGTCGAGAACGGCAGTATCGCCGCCGATGGTCCGACCGCGCGCATGCTCGGGCCCTCTGGACCGGAAGCGGTCCGGCGCTACATGGGCGAGCGCGGCCGGTAACGGAAAATTGCCTGCAATGGGACACATTTCGTCGCCATATCGCTCGAGGCGGAACAAGCGTCCTTGTCACGGCAGCATGCGTACGGCTAGGTCCGGCCAGCGCAGCGTTCGCGACCGGGACGACGAGGCCTGCCCCGAAACGTCACTCGATCCTGCGGACAGGTCAACAACGCAATGACGGCAACAGACGATCAGCGGCCATCGAAGCGCGCAATCCGCGGCCTGCTGTCGGCCGTGGCGCTGCTTGCGGTCCTGTCCGGCTGCCAGGGCCTGAGCGGCGCCGTGGACAGCTCGGACCTGCGGCCGTCGGCCAATCCGGTCACCGTGGACAGCGTCGGGCGCAGCGACCGATTCGCCGAACTGGCGCGCCAGCAGCATCCGCGCATTCTGGCCACCTATGGCGGGGAATATTCCGATCCGAAGCTCGAACGCATGGTCGCCAGGGTGGTCGGCGGCCTGACGCTCGATCCGGACAATCCGAACCAGACCTACCGGATCACCATTCTCAACTCGCCCAACGTCAACGCCTTCGCGCTGCCCGGCGGCTATCTCTACATCACGCGCGGCCTGCTGGCGCTGGCCAACGATTCGGCCGAGCTCGCCGCCGTCATCGCGCACGAGATGGGCCATGTCACCGCCAATCACGGTGTGCAGAGGCAGCAGCGCGAGGCGGACGAGGTGCTGGCGGCCAAGGTGGTGAGCGACGTGCTCGAAGGCGACGCAGCCGCCAAGGCGGCGCTGATCCGCGGCAAGCTGAGGCTCGCCCAGTTCTCGCGCAACCAGGAACTGGAAGCCGACGCGATCGGCATCCGGGCGATCGGCCGCGCCGGCTTCGATCCATTCGCCGCCGGGCGCTTCCTGCAGTCGATGGCCGCCTACAGCGAATTTCGCGCCGTCAACGGCGCCAGCGACGCCAGCCTCGATTTCCTGGCGACCCACCCGGCGGCCCCCCAGCGCATCGAGCTCGCGCAGGGCCATGCGCGCAATTTCGGCGCGCCGGGCACCGGGACGCGCGACCGCGACTGGTACCTGGCCGGCATCGACGGCATGCTGTTCGGCGACACGCCGGACGAGGGCTATGTGCGCGGGCGGACGTTCCAGCACCCGAAGCTCGGCGTCGCCTTCTCGGTGCCGGAAGGCTTCATCATCGACAATTCCGCCGCGGCGGTGACGGCGGCCGGCCCCGGCGACGTGGCGATACGCTTCGACGGCGTCGCGGTCGCCCCGTCCGTCGGTCTGGCGGACTATCTGCGCAGCGGCTGGATCGCAGGCCTCGAACAGAGCAGCATCCGGCCAACGAGCATCAATGGAAACGAAGCCGCCGCCGCCAGGGCAAGCGCGGACGGCTGGCAGTTCGACGTGACGGTGATCCGCGCCGGAAGCCAGGTCTACCGGCTGCTCACGGCGGCGCCGCTGTCCAGTTCGGCGCTCGAAAGCGTCGCGCGCTCGGTCGGCGCGAGCTTCCGCGTGCTGTCGGCCGCCCAGAAGGCGGAACTCAGGCCGCTGCGCATCCGCATCCGCACCGCAGCCGCGGGCGAGACCGCGGCGACGCTTGCCAATTCGATGCGCGGCGTCGACCGCAAGCTGGAGCTGTTTCGCCTGATCAACTCGCTGCCGCCCGGCGCCAGTATCTCGGCGGGCGACAAGGTGAAGATCATCACCGATCAATAGTCAGGCCGAGGCGAATTCCGGGTTCTGGCGGACCAGCGCGTCGCGCAGCTTTTCCAGCGCGCGGTTTTCGATCTGGCGGACGCGTTCCTTGGAGATGCCGAGGCGCTCGCCGAGCGATTCGAGCGTCGCGCCGTCATCCCGCAGCCGGCGCTCCCGGATGATGCGCAGCTCGCGCTCGTTGAGCACGCCGAGCGCCTGGTTCAGCCAGCCGGTGCGGCGCTCCTCGTCGATCGTCGCGCCGACGACCTGATCGGGCAGCGGATCCGACGACACCAGAAAGTCCATGCGGTCGGACGAGCCGTTGCCGTCGTCCATCACTGGCGCGTTCAGCGAGGTGTCGGGCGCCGAAAGGCGGGAATCCATCAGCGCCACGTCGGACATCGACACGCCGAGCGCGGCCGAGATCTCACTGTAGACAGACGCGCTGGACAGCGTCTCGGAGCCCTGCGCGAGGCGGGCGCGCAGCCGGCGGAGGTTGAAGAAGAGGGATTTCTGGGCCGAGCTCGTGCCGCCGCGCACGATCGACCAGTTGCGCAGCACGAAATCCTGCATCGAGGCGCGGATCCACCAGGTGGCATAGGTCGAGAAGCGGATGTCGCGCTCCGGCTCGAAGCGGGCGGCGGCCTCCAGGAGGCCGATATGGCCTTCCTGGATGAGATCGCTCAGCGGCAGGCCGAAATAGCGGAACTTGCCGGCCATGGAGATGACCAGACGCATATGCGACGTCGTGATCTGGTGCAGGGCGGCCTGATCGCGGTGCTCCTTCCACCGGACGGCGAGGTCGTGCTCTTCCTGGCGTTCGAGATAGGGTGCGCGCATCGCGGCGCGGATGAGGCTGGATCTTGCCTGCTCTGTCTTCACCACGCCCTCCTGGACCGTTGCGAGCCGATCCGGATCGATGCGCCAGACACGGATCGCCACCGTCTCGGTTGACGGCGCACGGAAGTAACGAAGGCAAACGGAAAAAAGTTCCACCGAGGCGCAGGAATGGCGAAGCCCAGGAATGGCGAGGCTCAGGAATGGCGCGCTGTCCGGGCGGACGGTCAGACGTGGAGGCGCTCGATCTCGTCCAGGCCGGAGACGGTGACGCCGAGATCGTTCACCAGCCCGTCGGACAGCGAATAGACCCAGCCGTGGATGGAGATGTCCTGGCCGCGCGCCCAGGCATCGTGAATGAAGACGTCGGAGGCGACGTTGCGCACCTGGCGAATGACGTTGAGCTCGCACAGGCGGTCGTGGCGCGCGCGGTCCTCGGGGATGGCGTCGAGCTCGTGGCGGTGCTCGTGCGCCACCTCTCGGATCGGGTGGAGCCAGTGGTCGACGAGCCCGAGGCGCTCGCCGCTGACGGCGGCGCGAACGCCGCCGCAGCCGTAGTGGCCGACGACCAGGATGTGCTTGACCTTGATGACGTCGACCGCGAACTGCAGCACGGAGAGGTAGTTGGCGTCCTGCGGCGGCGCCAGATTGGCGACATTGCGGTGGACGAAGAGCTCGCCCGGGTCGAGACCGACGATCTCGTTGGCCGGCACGCGGCTGTCGGCGCAGCCGATCCAGAGATATTGCGGCGCCTGCTGGCTTTCGAGGCGGCGGAAGAAGCCGGCGTCGGCCTCCACACGCCATTTCGCCCAGGCGCGATTGTTGGCTTTCAAATCATCGAGCATGATGGAGGCTTAGCGAAAACCGCTCCGGCGCACAAGCGGCTGTCTCGCAGGTGCGAACGGGAAATGAGCGGTTGACAGCGGCGCGTCGCGTTGGTTCGTGGCGTCGCCGACGGCACGCGGGGCGAGCCTGAGTCCGGCGCTTAAGGGGACCAACCATGGTTGATCGCATCGAATATCTGACGAGCCTCTTCACCGGTGCGGTCCCGCACGAGAATTTCGGCCGGATGGATGCGATATTCCCGGTCGCGACAATGAGCGCGGCGCCGGC
>JAUYMV010000211.1 GCA_030698645.1 Mesorhizobium sp. | reverse complement strand
CGCGGCGATGATGGCGTCCTCGACCTCGAGATGGTCGTCGGTGATCAGCGGCTCGACGCCGTATTCGGCCGCCGCCGCCCGCACCTCGCGCGCGAATTCGCGGCTGTAGGTGCCGAGCCCGCACACCGTGAAGCCGAGCTCCTTGGCCGCGATATGGGCGGCTGCCACCGCATGCGTCGCATCCCCGAAGATGAAGACACGCTTGCCAGTCAGGTAGGTCGAGTCGACCGAGCGCGAATACCAGGGCAGGCGCGATCCGTCGCCCGAAGCGGCGCGGTCGATGCCGGCGGCCCTGGCAACCTCCGCCAGGAACGCCTCGGTCGCCAGCGCGCCGATCGGCGGCAGCGTGACCGCCGGCTGGCCATGGTTGCGCTTCAGCCAGTCCGCCGCGACGCCCGCGACCTCCGGATAGAGCACGATATTGAAATCCGCCTCGGGCAGCCGCGCCAGGTCGGCGACCGTCGCCCCGAGCGGGGCGACGACATTGATCGTCACGCCCAGCCCCTCGACCAGTCGGCGCACTTCGACGATGTCGTCGCGGTGGCGGAAGCCGAGCGAGGCGGGCCCGAGAATGTTGCAGACCTTGCCGGGCGCGCGTGGCGTCGCCGGTCCCGCCGCCGGCGCGAAGGCGCGCACCAGCCGGTAGAAGGTCTCGGCAGCGCCCCAGTTCTCCTTCTTCTGGTAGGACGGCAGTTCCAGCACCACGACCGGCGTATCGAGGTTCAGCGCCTTGGCGAGCCCGCCTGGATCGTCCTGGATGAGTTCCGCCGTGCAGGAGGCGCCGACGAGAACCGCATCAGGCTTGAACCGCTCGATCGCATCGCGGCAGGCCGTCTTGAAGATTTCCGCCGTGTCGCTGCCGAGGTCGCGCGCCTGGAAGGTCGTGTATGTCACCGGCGGGCGGCTGTCGCGCCGCTCGATCATGGTGAACAGGAGATCGGCATAGGTGTCGCCCTGCGGCGCGTGCAGCACATAGTGGACGCCCTTCATGGCGGCGGCGATGCGCATCGCGCCGACATGCGGGGGGCCTTCATATGTCCACATGGTGAGCTGCATCAGATCGCCACCTTCAGACGCTCGCGCCGCGCGAAGGGCCGCACGAAGAGTTCCGCCAGGTCGCCGGCCTGCTCGTAGCCATGCACCGGCGTGAACACGAGCTCGATCGACCATTTGGTCGACAGCCCCTCGGCCTCGAGCGGATTGGCGAGCCCCATGCCGCAGACGGTGAGGTCGGGCCGCGCCGCGCGGCAGCGGTCGAGCTGCTTGTCGACATCCTGCCCCTCGCTGACGAACACGTCGTCGGGCAGCAGCGCGAACTCGCCGGCCAGATGGTGCCGGTGCAGGAACGGCGTGCCGATCTCGACGATCTCGCAGCCAAGCTCGCGCGACAGGAACCGCGCCATCGACGGCTCCAGCTGCGAATCGGGGAAGAAGAAGATGCGCT
>JAUYMV010000210.1 GCA_030698645.1 Mesorhizobium sp. | reverse complement strand
CCGACCATCGCGGCGGGCGTCATCACCTTCGGTATCCTGCAGCAGATTCTGACCGCCTTCAGCCAGGTCAGTTCATCGTTCCAGTATCTGGTCAATGCATGGCCGACGATCGTCGAGCTGATCTCGGTCCACAAGCGCCTGCAGGCATTCGAGGCCGCCATCGAAGGTCAGCCCCTGCCGGCGATCGACGAACGCTATCTCGAGCGTGAGGTCCTCGGCGTTCCGCCCGAAGACCAGCCGGCGGCCTGACCGCCGCGCGGCGATCGCTGCCTCAACCCCCCGCCGCGGCAATCGCCGCGGCGTCGCCCGGCCTCCGCTCGCGCAGATAGTCGCCGTAGCTGACGCAGCGCACGTCCGGCTTGACGCAGAATTCGGCGGCGAAGCGTTCGAGCGCGGTCCAGTAGGCGCCGCCGTTCATCAGCGTGAAATGAAAGCCCATCTGCAACGGCACGCGGGCGCCGTCATACTCGCTGCGGAAAGCCGCCGCGAAGGCCTGGTAGCTGCGCTCGGCGAATTCGTCCGCCTGGCTCGGCCGGTCGATGCCGCCGGAGTGGCGCACGAAGAGATTGTAGTCCATCGCGATGATGCGACGCGCCGAAGGCCCTTCCGGGATCATCGGCAGCGCGAATTCCGCGCGCGCGCCCGCTTCGACAGGCGGTTGCGGCCCGCGCGATACGCCGCTCGCGTCATAGGCGAAGCCCGCCTCCTTCAGCGCGCCGTCGAGCGCGGAGCCGGTCGACAGATAGGGTACGCGAAAGCCCTTGACGCCGTGCGCGGCGAAGTCGGCCCAGCCGGCCGGCGCCGTCGCGCCGTTGATCTCCCAGGCTTTCCTGAAAACGGTCGAGAACTGGCCGAATTCCGTCCGCCAGTCGGCCTTGCTCCAGTCCTTGCCGTCGAAATGGCCGCAGCCATGGCTGGCGATCTCGTGGCCGGTCTGGCTGGCCGCCCAGATGCGCGCCAGGCGCTGGGTCGCATCTTCCCTGGAGGCGGCAAAGCCGACATTGGAGCGTCCGGCGGCCTTGCCCGGCCCGCGGTAGAGCGTCCTGTCCTCGGGCGACAGCAGATAGACGCAGGACAGGAAATAGGTGAAACGCGCGCCGGTCGCGTCGGCCAGCTTCAGGCTGCGGTCCCAGAGCGCGATCGAATTCGCGCCGTCGAACGAGATCAGCACATATTGCGGGCCGCGCGTTTCCGCGGCGCAGAGGCCGGCGCCGGACAGCAGCGCCGCGAAGGATGCGGCAAGAACTCGGGAACGCGGAAGCATCGGCACTCGCTGGCGGGCTGCAATGTTGTCGGGATCGCTAGCGGATAAATGTGGCAAGCATGCGTTGCGCCGCTGACGCGGCTTGCATGCCCCGCCGACGCCGCTAGGATCGCCGCCTGCGAGGTGCTCATGTTCGTTCTGATACTCGGCCTTGTCCTGTTCCTCGGTGTCCATTCCGTCCGCATCGCCGCGCCCGGCTGGCGCGACGCGCGCCTTGCCGCGATGGGCGAGGGCGCCTGGAAGGGCGTCTATTCGCTGGTCTCGTTCGTCGGGTTTGCGCTGATCGTATGGGGATACGGCCTCGCCTGGCAGGACAACGTGTTTCTCTATGAGCCGCCGGTCTGGGCCAGGCATGTCGCCGCCCTGCTGATGCTCCTGGCGCTGATTTCGCTCGGCGTCTACGCGCTGCCGGCAGGCCGGCTGAAGCCGGCGCTGAAGCACCCGATGCTGCTCTTCGTGAAGATCTGGGCGGTCGCCCATCTTCTCGCCAATGGCGATCTTGCCTCGGTGATCCTGTTCGGCTCGTTTCTCGTCTGGGCGGTCGCCGACCGGATTTCCGTGAAGCGCCGCGGCGCGGCCGTGGCGGCGCCCGGACCGCTCACATACGACATCGCCGCCATCGCGCTCGGCGTTGCGCTCTATCTCCTCTTCGTCTGGCGGCTGCACGCGTGGCTCTTCGGCGTCGCGCCGTTCGGATAGGCCGCGGGGCGCACGCGGGCGGGCATAATTTGCCCGTTCCCCTTCCAAAGCCCGCAATATAGGCTAAAAGGCCCGACGAACGCCGGAACACGCTTCCGCGCGAGCAGCAACGGTTGGTTAGATGTCGGACGACAGTTTCATTCGCGAAGTCAACGAGGAGATGCGCCAGGATCAGGCGCGTGCGATCTGGGATCGCTACGGGCCGATGCTGATCGGCGTGGCGGTTCTCGTCGTCCTCCTGACGGGCGCCTGGGTCGGCTATGACTACTGGACGAAGAGCCGCGCCAATGCGTCCGGCGACCGCTTCTCGCAGGCGCTGAAGCTTGCCAACGAAGGCAAGAACGACGAGGCCATCACGGCGCTTTCGGCGCTCGAAAAGGATGGCCACGGCGCCTATCCGCTGCTCGCCCGCATGCGCGCCGCGACCGTGCTCGCCGACAAGGGCGATTTCGACGGCGCCGTGAAGGCGTTCGACGCGGTGGCGGCGGACGGCTCGATCCCGGGCGCCATCCGCGACATGGCGCGCCTGCGCGCAGCCCTTCTCCTCGTCGACCATGGCAGCCAGGCCGACGTCGCCGCGCGCGTCGAACTGTTGACCGCCGACACCAATCCCCTGCGCCATTCGGCCCGTGAAGCGCTCGCTTTGTCGGCCTGGAAGGAAGGCAAACCAGCCGACGCACTGCCGCTGTTCGATCAGATTTCCGCGGATGCCGGCGCGCCGCGCAACGTTCGCGAACGCGCCACGCTGATGTCCGACCTGATCCGCGGTTCGGGCGACGCGTCCTGAACGCCCCCGTCATGGGCTTCACCGTCGCCATCGTCGGGCGGCCGAATGTCGGCAAGTCGACGCTGTTCAACCGGCTCGTCGGCAAGAAGCTCGCCCTCGTCGACGATACGCCGGGCGTCACGCGCGACCGGCGCATCCATGAGGCCAGGCTCTACGACCTGCATTTCAACGTCATCGACACCGCGGGCCTCGAAGAGGCCGCCGCCGCCTCGCTCGCCGGGCGCATGCGCGCCGGAACCGAACTGGCCATCGGCGAGGCCGACCTCGTTCTCTTCGTGGTCGACGCCAAGGCCGGCGTGACGCCCGACGACAGGACATTCGCCGATGTCGCGCGCCGCTCGGGCAAGCCGATCGTGCTGGTCGCCAACAAGGCCGAGGCGCGCGACGCGCAGGGCGGCATGCTGGAAGGATGGGAACTCGGCCTCGGCGAACCGATCCCGATCTCGGCCGAGCACGGCCAGGGCCTGCCGGATCTCCGCGAGGCGATCATCGCGGCGCTCGGCGAGGACCGCGCCTTCGGCGAGATCGACGGCGAGGCGATCCCGGAGGACGAGGCGCCGCTGATCGGCGAGGACATCGCCGATCCCGACGACGAGAACATTCCGCCCTACGACATCTCCAAGCCGATGCGCATCGCCATCGTCGGCCGACCGAACGCCGGCAAGTCGACGCTGATCAACGCCCTGATCGGCGAGGAGCGCATGCTGACCGGCCCGGAGGCCGGCATCACGCGCGATTCCATCTCGGTCGAGTGGGAATGGGCCGGCCGCAAGCTCAAGCTTTTCGACACCGCCGGCATGCGCCGCAAGGCGCGCGTCCAGGAGAAGCTCGAGAAGCTCTCGGTCGCCGACGGCCTGCGCGCCATCCGTTTCGCCGAAATCGTGGTGATCGTGCTCGACGCCACCATTCCCTTCGAGAAGCAGGACCTGCAGATCGCCGACCTGATCGTGCGCGAGGGCAGGGCGCCGGTGATCGTGTTCAACAAGTGGGACCTGATCGACAATCCGCAGGAGTTGCTTGCCGAACTGCGCGAGAAGACCGAGCGGCTGCTGCCGCAGGCGCGTGGCATCCAGGCCGTGCCGGTGTCGGCCGAGACCGGCCGCGGCCTCGACAAGCTGATGAACGCCATCATGAAGACGCACGAGATCTGGAACATCCGCATCTCCACCGGCCGTCTCAATCGCTGGCTGGAAGGCATCCTCGGCCATCATCCGCCGCCGGCCGTCGCCGGCCGCCGCCTCAAGATCAAATACATCACCCAGGTCAAGGCGCGCCCACCCGGCTTCGTGCTCTCCTGCACGCGGCCCGACGCCATGCCGCAGTCCTATCTGCGCTATCTGACCAACGGCCTGCGCGATTCCTTCGGCATCGCCGGCGTGCCGATCCGCCTGGTGCTGCGCGCCTCCGAGAACCCGTTCGCGGGCCGCGCCAGGAAGCGCAACTGAGGCTCCTGCGACAGATTGCTCCGATCGAAATCGGCCATCGCCGCGCCTTAATGCGGCCCCGTCGCGCCTGTTAACCGGCCATCAAGGTTAATGCATCACTGTCGCTCGAGTTGTGTGGTGTTCGCGTTTCTGGAGTGTGCCCGTGCCCGGTCGGAAAGTTGTTCAGCGCAATCGCGCGCCCGGTAGCCATCGTTCGTTCTTCTCTCCCGTCATCATCGGTTTGGGCATCTGGCTCGGGTTTCCGACGCTCGCCGCCCAGCAGGATATGGCCAGCATGATCTCCGGCGGCGACGCCGGCGGCGCGCGCTGGGGCGGCTTCGTCGAGCGGTCCGTCGCCGGATCCGTCCACAAGGCGGAGATGAATTTCGTCGACGACACCCTGACCACCGGCTCGATCTCCGGTTCCGGCGTACAGGCGCCCGGCATCGGCGCGGTCTCCTTCCGCGGCAAGTCCGGCGAGATAAGCGACCTGCCCGACGAGGCGCGCGTCAGCGGCGGCAAGCAGGGACGCATCCTGAAGATTTCGCCCGTGGCGCCGCCCAAGGCATTCAACGCCGGCTCGGTGTTCGAGCGGCAGAGCATGATCATGCGGCCGGCGCTCGGCGACGGCTACGAGATGTCCTTCGTCAAGTCGAAGATCAAGGGCAAGGAAATTCAGATCGCCAGCGCCTTCTACGTGCACGAGGACAAGCCGCGCGCCTCGCCAGGCGTGCCCGTCATGCTCGCCTCGCTCGTCACCAACGATTCCGCCGACGTGCTGGCCACCGCCTACGCGCCGGCCGAGCCTGACTATGCCAAGGCCTCGCCCTTCGCGAGCCTGCTGAAGGGCGACGACAACGCGTTGTCCGGCCGCTTCATCCCGCCGGTCGCGCCTGGCGACCATCCCTGGATGCACACCGCGCTGCCGGCCCATGTCTTCACGAAGAAGGAACAGGCCTGCCTGGCCGTCGCCATCTATTTCGAGGCGCGCGGCGAGAACCTGCTCGGCCAGGCGGCAGTCGCACAGGTCATCCTCAACCGGGTGCGCAACCCGACCTATCCGAACACGATCTGCGGCGTCGTCTACCAGAACGATTCCTGGCGCAACCGCTGCCAGTTCTCCTTCGCCTGCGACGGCATCAAGGACCGCATCACCAGCCCCTCGCACTACAAGACCGCGGAGGACATCGCGATGGCCGTCACCGCCGGCAAGATCTTCATCGACCAGGTCGGTTCGTCGACCCACTACCACGCGACCTATGTCAGGCCGCGCTGGGCCGGCACCATGAAGATGATGGAGAAGATCGGCCTGCACAAATTCTACCGCACCTTCGGCGGCGGCTGGAGCTGACGCGCGGGCGACACGGATCGCCCGGCGCCGGCCGCTTTCGGCTGGGATTCGCAGGCAGCCCTGCGACGCATGCTCCGGACTGTTTGTCGCAGCACGTCAACATATTGAAATTCCAGCATAAAATAGAACCTGTGTTCGGCGGTTCCCCGGCTTGACTGGGGAATGCCCCCTAACTATGGTGCGCGCGAATTGGAAGCGGGCGGCAGGCGACTGGCCGTTCGGGTATGGAGGTTGCGATGGCCACGTCACGTCGGCCAGACGAAACCGGAAAAACCGGACCCGAGCGACCATCTGCCGATGCCGGCGGAGACGACCTCGACAGGCGGCGGCGCGATCTCGAAGCGGCGATTGCCGCAAGAAGGCCTGAAAAGCCTGAAGCCGAGGGTGGCTCGAAGACGGGCGGGATGGCCGGCATGGGCTATGCCTTGCGACTGTCCAGCGAGTTCATCGCTGGCATCGTCGTCGGCGTGGCGATCGGGTGGGTCATCGACGAGGCGGCGGGCACGTCGCCATGGGGACTGATCATCTTTCTGATGCTCGGTTTTGGCGCCGGTGTGCTGAACATACTGCGTTCGGCCGGCATGGTCGCCGAGCAAAGCCTGAAGCCGCGCAAGGGCGACGGTTCGGCAAAGGACTGAACGGCGCTTCGGCGCATGAATGGACGCGAAGGGGTTAAAGTGGCCGGTACCGATCCGATTCATCAGTTCCAGATCCGGAGCCTGGTCGACCTGCATGTTGGCGGCCTCGACGTCTCGTTCACGAACTCGTCGCTGTTCATGGTCGCCACCGTGGCGATCGCCGGCGCCTTCCTCTATTATTCGACCGCCACCCGCGGCCTGATCCCGAGCCGCATGCAGTCGGTTTCGGAAATGTCCTACGAGTTCGTCGCCAACCTCTTGCGCGACGCCGCCGGCAAGGAAGGCATGCGTTTCTTCCCGCTGGTCTTCTCGCTGTTCATGTTCATCCTGGTCGCCAACCTGCTCGGCATGGTGCCCTACTTCTTCACCGTCACCAGCCATATCATCGTCACCTTCGCGCTCGCCCTGCTGGTGATCGGCACCGTGGTGATCTACGGCATGATGAAGCACGGCCTCGGCTTCCTGAAGCTGTTCGTGCCGCATGGCATTCCGGCCGCCCTCGTGCCGCTCGTCGTGCTGATCGAGGTGATCTCGTTCCTGTCGCGGCCGATCAGCCTCTCGGTTCGTCTCTTCGCCAACATGCTGGCCGGCCACATCACGCTCAAGGTCTTCGCCGGCTTCGTCACCTCGCTCAGCGCCTTCGGCGCGATCGGCGTCGCCGGCGCTATCCTGCCGCTCGCCATGACGGTGGCGCTGACCGGCCTCGAATTCCTCGTTGCCTTCCTGCAGGCCTACGTCTTCGCCGTTCTGACCTGCATGTATCTCAACGACGCCCTGCACCCGGGGCACTGATCTTCAACCGCCGGGCGACCGGTCACATCAACGATTTCGTGCATCTTTGAAGGAGTTTTGACATGGAAGCAGAAGCAGCAAAGTACATCGGCGCCGGCATCGCGTGCCTCGGCATGGGCGGCGCGGGCATTGGCCTGGGCACCATTTTCGGCAACTACCTGGCGGGCGCGCTGCGCAATCCGTCGGCGGCTGACGGCCAGTTCGGCCGCCTGATCTTCGGCTTCGCCGTGACGGAAGCGCTCGGCATCTTCTCGCTGCTGGTCGCCCTGCTGCTGCTGTTCGCCGTCTGAACGAAGGCACGCCGACTATGCCGGTCGCCGTCGGGCGGCCGGTTCATGATTTCCGGCGGCGATCGCCGGTTCCGCTTGTGACAGGATCATTCCATGTTCGTGGCTGAAGCCTACGCACAGACGACCACCGCGGCGCCCGCCGCGGCGGAGACGCATGCCGGCACGGAAGTGCCGCACGGCGCCGAGCACGGCGGCGGCGTCTTCCCGCCGTTCGACGCCAGGACCTATCCCTCGCAGCTGCTCTGGCTGGCGATCACCTTCGGCCTCTTCTATCTCTTCCTGCAGAAGGTCGTCATGCCGCGCATCGGCGGCATCCTCGAGGTGCGGCGCGACCGCATCGCGCACGATCTCGACTCGGCCGCGCGCATGAAGGCGGAGGCCGACGCGTCGATCGCCGCCTATGAGCAGGAACTCG
Organism: Mesorhizobium sp.; assembly: GCA_030698645.1. Lineage (GTDB taxonomy): Bacteria > Pseudomonadota > Alphaproteobacteria > Rhizobiales > Rhizobiaceae > Mesorhizobium_A. Next base: position 741 of record JAUYMV010000210.1, on the reverse strand, counting down.
CCGACGCGCGCGCCAAGTCGAACAAGATCGCCCAGGACGCCCGCGACACGGTGAAGGCCGCGGCCGACGCCGAGCGCAAGCAGGTCGAGGCCAGGCTGAACGAACGCCTCGCCAAGGCCGAAGCCAGCATCGCCGCCACCCGTTCGGCCGCGATGAAGGATGTCGGCGCCATTGCCCAGGAGACCGCGACCGCGATCGTCCAGGCGCTCGTCGGCGGCAGCGTCGACAAGACGGCCGTCGCCAACGCCGTCAAATCGGTCCGGGAGTAGACCATGGCCTTGGACAACAGTTTCTGGGCCACCGTCGCCCTCGTCATCTTCCTGGCGATCGTCATCTATCTGAAGGTGCCGGGCATGATCGCCCGCGCGCTCGACCAGCGCGCCGACAAGATCCGCGACGAACTGGAGGAAGCGCGCAAGCTGCGCGAGGAAGCCCAGTCGCTGCTCGCCGAATACGAGAAGAAGCGCAAGGACGCCGAGGCCGAAGCCGCCGGCATCGTCGAGGCGGCCAGGCGCGAGGCGAAGATGCTCGCCGACGAGGCCAAGGTGAAGACCGAGGAATATGTCGTGCGCCGCACGGCTCTCGCCGAACAGAAGATTTCCCAGGCCGAGCGCGACGCGATCGCCGAAGTGCGCTCGACCGCCGTCGACATCGCGGTCGAGGCGGCCCGCAAGCTGCTCGGCGACAAGGTCGACGACAAGGTCGCCGGCCAGCTCTTCAAGTCGTCGCTCGACGCGGTGA
>JAUYMV010000301.1 GCA_030698645.1 Mesorhizobium sp. | reverse complement strand
TGCCTGACTCGTCGATGTAGCAAATATACATCGCGGTCAGACTCGATTGAAGAAAATGGGCGACTGAGCTATTAGGGCCTTAGCCCTAAGTTGGGACGCTTGGCGACCCATCTCAGACGCGATCCAATATGTAGCGTAGCTAAACAAATTTGACAAGGGGTAACCCTTCATATCCAAAGAGATGGTTTTTAATGCACTGTTTTAGCATCCCCATTTACAGTGCCGCGCCCGCCCCAGTTTTGGCGCAGCAGCGGTCATTGTCTGACAAAGATTATTCGTTGACCAGAGCGTTTTCAAACTGAGACACTACTCTAATTCCCTACCGAATCTGGTTGCGGATGTGGTCGTAGAGCACCTGGGCGGCCGGCGAGAGCGAGCGGTTGCGCACGGTAATCAGGCTGTAGGGCTGCACGACGATGTCGAACTCGATCGGCAGGATGCCGATCGAGCCGTCGGGATCGCCGCGCCCGGTAAGAAAGGTCGCCACCTCGGTCGATACCGCGGCAATCGCATCGGTCTGCGCCACCATGACCAGCGTCAGCAGCAGCGACGATGTGTTCAGGATACGGTCGGGCAGCGGCGCGTTGTGCGACAGGAAGATGCCTTCCATGGTTCGCCGCAGCAGCGAACCGCTCGGCTGAAGCACCCAGTCGAAGCCGTGCAGTTCCTCCAGCCGGACGCTGTCCTGCGTCAGCAGCGGATGGCCGCGGCGCACGATCAGGCAGGCCTTCTCGATGCCGATGACGCGCGCCTCGAACAGTCGCGGATTGAGATCGTCGGGAATGCGCGCGATGATGAAATCGTGCCGCGAGGCGAGCAGTTCCTTGGCCAGCACCGCGCTGGTCTCGATCTGCATGTTGATCTCGATCTTGGGCAGTTGCTCGCGCACGATCTTGATCGCCGGAATGACCAGTTCGATGGCGGGCGACGTCACCGCGCCCAGAAACACCGACCCCCCCTTCCCCTGCCGCAGTTCGTCGATCTCGCGGTCGACCTCGCGCAGTTCGAGCAGCACGGTCCGCGCGCGCCGCGCCAGCGCCAATCCATAGGGCGTCAGCGTCACGCCGCGCGGCAGGCGCTCGCAAAGCGGCGCGCCAAGGAGCGCCTCCATGTCGGCGATCATGCGCGAGGCGGCCGGCTGGGAAATGTTGAGCACGGAGGCGGCCGCGCTGACCTGCCCGTGCTCCTCCAGCGCCAGGATCATGCGCAGATGGCCGAGCTTCAGGCCGCTGCGCGCCAGCGTCTCGCCGTCCGGTTCGGATGCGTGCGCCCAGGCCGGTGCGCTGATTGGTTGTGCCTTGCTGGCCATTGTGCTCCCCGATTGGCCTGATTGCGGATAGCCTATACCAGAAAGCGTATAGCAAACAGCAGAGTTTGCATTTGACAGTTATATCCTTTGCCGACAGGTTCCGGCCATGCGGGTTGTGGCGAAGGGCGTTAGGCCTTGCGCCGCACATGGGAGGAACCTGAGACCCGCGCACTTGGGAGGCGTGCACAAATAATCGCGCCGAGAATTTTCACCGCCGTCGACCGGACAGCATCGTTCCGGCCATCGGCGTCTCGTACCAATCAACCCTAGGGAGGACTAAAGTGAAACTCTTCAAGACACTTCTGGCGGCGGCGGCGCTCGGCCTGTTCGCGATAGCGCCGGCCAGCGCCCAGGACAAGGGCACCATCGGCATCGCGATGCCGACCAAGTCGTCGCTGCGCTGGATCAGCGACGGCGATGCGCTCGTCGCGGCGCTGAAGGAAAAGGGCTACGGCACCGACCTGCAATATGCCGAGGACGACATTCCGAACCAGCTCGCCCAGATCGAGAACATGATCACCAAGGGTTCGAAGGCCCTGATCATCGCCTCGATCGACGGCACGACGCTGTCCGCCGTGCTGCAGCAGGCCGCCGACGCGGGCATCAAGGTCATCGCCTATGACCGCCTGATCCGCGACAGCGCCAATGTCGACTTCTATACCACCTTCGACAATTTCCAGGTCGGCGTGCTGCAGGCCAATTCGCTGCTCAAGGGCCTCGGCTATCCGGAAAAGCCGGGTCCGTTCAACATCGAGCTGTTCGGCGGCTCGCCCGACGACAACAACGCCTTCTTCTTCTACGACGGCGCCATGTCCGTGCTCCAGCCGCTGATCGACAAGGGCGACCTCGTCGTGAAATCCGGCCAGATGGGCATGGAAAAGGTCGGCACGCTGCGCTGGGACGGCGCGGTCGCGCAGGCCCGCATGGACAACATCCTGTCGGCCAACTACTCGGACGGCAGCCGTGTCGACGGCGTTCTGGCGCCCTATGACGGCCTGTCGCGCGGCATCATCTCGTCGCTGCGCGGTGTCGGCTACGGCACCGCCGACCAGCCCTGGCCGATCGTGACCGGCCAGGACGCGGAAGTGCCCTCGGTCAAGGCGATCATCGCCGGCGAGCAGTATTCGACGGTGTTCAAGGACACCCGCGAACTCGCCAAGGTGACCGCCAATCTGGTCGACGCGGTGCTCTCCGGCGGCACGCCTGAGATCAACGACGAGAAGACCTACAACAACGGCGTCAAGGTGGTTCCGTCCTACCTGCTGACGCCCTATTCGGTCGACAAGTCGAACTACGAGGAACTGGTCGTCGGCTCCGGCTACATCAAGGCCGAAGAGCTGAAGTAGCAGCACTGGCTTTCCTTCTCCCCGCCTGCGGGGGTGAGGCGCGGTCGGCCGAAGGCCGATCAATCGACAACGATTTGTCGATTGAAGCAACGAACGCCCGGAGCGTAAGCGAGGGGCCGCGCGCCATCGTCACGTCGCGCCGCCCCTCATCCGGCCCTTCGGGCCACCTTCTCCCCGTGAACGGGGAGAAGGAAATGGAGCAGCATCATGCACGAAACCATCCTGGAGATGCGCGGCATCACCAAGACCTTCCCGGGCGTGAAGGCGCTGCAGGACGTCAACCTGGAAGTCCGCGCCGGCGAGATCCACGCCATCGTCGGCGAAAACGGCGCCGGCAAATCGACGCTCATGAAGGTTCTCTCCGGCGTCTATCCGCATGGCAGCTATTCCGGCGAAATCGTCTACCGGGGCGCCGAGTGCCGCTTTTCCGGCATCCACGATTCCGAACGCATGGGCATCGTCATCATCCACCAGGAACTCGCCCTCGTTCCGCTTCTTTCCATCGCCGAAAACATCTTCCTCGGCAACGAGCAGGCAAGCTGGGGCATCATCGACTGGAACGCCGTGCGCACCAAGGCGGCGGCGCTGCTGAAAACCGTCGGCCTGAACGAGGATCCCGACACGCTGATCACCAATATCGGCGTCGGCAAGCAGCAGCTGGTCGAGATCGCCAAGGCGCTCTCGAAGGAGGTCAAGCTCCTCATCCTCGACGAGCCGACGGCGAGCCTCAGCGAAAAGGACAGCGACGCGCTGCTGGCGCTGCTCGTCGAGTTCAAGGCGCGCGGCATCTCCTCGATCCTGATCTCCCACAAGCTGAACGAGGTCGGCAAGGTCGCCGACCGCATCACCATCCTGCGCGACGGCCGCACCATCGAGACGCTCGACAAGGCCGACATCAGCGAGGACCGCATCATCACCTCGATGGTCGGCCGGACGCTGGAGGACCGCTATCCGGCGCGCACCCCGAACATCGGTGAAACCATCTTCGAGGTGAAGGACTGGGTCGTCTACCACCCGCTGCATGCCGACCGACAGGTCATCAAGGGCGTCGACCTCTCGGTTCGCAAGGGCGAAGTGGTCGGCATCGCCGGCCTGATGGGCGCCGGGCGCACCGAATTCGCCATGAGCGTCTTCGGCCGAACCTATGGCCGCCGCATCAGCGGCGAGGTCTTCGTTCACGGCAAGCGGGCCGACACGTCGAGCGTCGGGAAGTCGGTCGCCTGCGGCATCGCCTATGCGACCGAGGACCGCAAGACATACGGCCTCAACCTGATCGACCATATCAAGCACAACATCTCGATCGCCAATCTGAGGGGCGTCTCGAGCTCCGCCGTGATCGACGACACGCGCGAATTCAACGTCGCCAACGACTACCGCAAACGCACCAACATCCGCTCGTCGGGCGTCTACCAGACGACCGGGAACCTGTCCGGCGGCAACCAGCAGAAGGTCGTGCTGTCGAAATGGCTGTTCGCCAATCCCGACGTGCTGATCCTCGACGAGCCGACGCGCGGCATCGACGTCGGCGCCAAGTACGAAATCTACACGATCATCAACAAGCTCGCCGAGCAGGGCAAGGCGATCCTGATGATATCGTCCGAAATGCCGGAGCTCCTCGGCGTCTGCGACCGCATCTATGTGATGAACGAGGGGCGCATCCTGGGTGAGATGCCGGCCGCCGAGGCGAGCCAGGAGAGGATCATGCGCATGATCGTGCGCGGCGAAGCCAGGGCCGAGGCCGAGGCGGATGAAGAAAAGATGAGGACGGCGTCATGAGCACGGAAACCGCGGGAACCGCGCTGGCCCAGGCGCGGGAAAGCACGCAGACGACCATCAAGCAGAACCTGCGCGAATACGGGCTGGTGCTTGCCCTGATCGCCA
>JAUYMV010000300.1 GCA_030698645.1 Mesorhizobium sp. | reverse complement strand
AGCACGCCGAACTGCAGCGCCGCGAACACCGCGACGGTCAGCGCCTGCGCACCGACGAAGGCGACGCCGAGCAGGTACGGCTGCACCAGCCCGGCCAGCAAGATGCCGAAACTGGCGATCACCCACAGCGCATTGATGCCGGCGACAACGACAAGCACCATGCGCGACACCAATGGACGCCGCGCCAGCAGGACCAGCGCCAGGCACCAGGGCAGCAGGAGCAGGCCCGCCCAAAGGAGCAGCGGCTGCGGCAGCGCCAGCAGCGGCGACAGGAATGCGGCGCCCGCCGCCATGACGAGCCCCGCGAAGCCGCTCACCAGACCGTCGAGGAGCAGGACGTTGCGGAGATAGGGCGTGTTCTGGATGGACATGATGAGATCCTTTCGGTTTGCACCGGGTGCGTCCCGGTTGCGGCCGAAACTGGACCGTCCCGGGGCGCGTGGCGATTACGCGCGAGGTAATAGGCAGCGTGTCGGCGACTGGCTATCTTGCTCTCATGGACAGCACGACCGCCTCCCCGATCGGCCCGCTCCTGCGCGACTGGCGCACCCGGCGGCGCATGAGCCAGCTCGACCTCGCGCTCGACGCCGAGATCTCGCAGCGCCATCTGAGCTTTCTCGAAAGCGGCCGCGCCGCGCCGTCGCGCGACATGGTTTTGCGCCTCGCCGAGCGCCTCGACGTGCCGCTGCGCCAGCGCAACCGGCTGCTGCTCGCCGCCGGCTACGCGCCGAGCTTTGCCGAACGGCCGCTCACCGACACCTCCTTGGCGCCCGCGATGCGCGCGGTCGAGCTCGTCCTCGAGGGCCATGAGCCGAACCCGGCGATCGCCGTCGACGGCCACTGGAACCTGATCGCGCGCAACGCCGCGATCGCGCCCCTGCTGGCCGACGTCGCCGACCCGGCGCTGCTTGCGCCGCCGGTCAACGTGCTTCGGCTCAGCCTGCATCCGCGGGGGCTGGCGCCGCGCATAGAGAACATCGGCGAATGGCGCGCGCATGCGCTCGAACGCCTGCGCCGCCTGTCCGCCGCCACGGGCGACCCGCAGATCGCCGACCTGGAGGCGGAACTCCGGGCTTATCGCCACCATGATAGCGGCCGGCCGATCCGACACGATTATTCGGATATCGCGGTCCCGCTCCGGCTGCGATTCGGCGCGGCGACACTCTGCTTCATCTCGACGATCACGGTTTTCGGCACGCCGCTCGACGTGACCGTTTCGGAGATTGCGATCGAGTCGTTCTTTCCGGCCGACCAGGCGACGGCGGAGGCGATGCGTGCGGCGGCGCTCGCAAGACGGGAAGGCAGCGCATAGGACTCGGCCCGCGCGTCAGCGATCCGGCTTGGCGCGCACCACCCGCGCCAGGCGGACATTCGGAACGCGAAGCGCCGTGGCTTCGGCGCCCTGCGCCGGGGCGGCCGGCGTCGGCGTCGGCGGCAGGATCGGACGATGCACCGCCATGCCGTTCTCGATCGTCACGACATGATCGTAGAAGTCGGCGCCGTTCGCCGCGCGCGGGCGTTCGGCGTCGTGCATGATGCTGATGACCGTGATGCCGGGGCAATTGTCCTTCACCGCCTGATGGAAGGCGACGCGCGAGGCGGGGTCGAGCGCGCTCGTCGCCTCGTCGAGGAACAGCAGGCCCGGCCGGTGCAGCAGGATGCGCGCCAGCATCAGCATCTGCTTCTGCCCGCCGGACAGGAGCTGGTCCCATGGCGCGCCGTCGCGCGTCTCGTCGCCCAGATTCTCTATGAAAGCGCCCAGGCCGGCCTTGTGCACGGCGGCGGCGACCTCGACATCGGAATAGCCATCGTCGACATGCGGCAGGCAGACCAGCTGTTTCAGCGTGATGCGCGGCAGCTTGATCTCCTGCGCTGCGAACAGCGTCGATGTTTTCTCCGGAAACACGATCATGCCGCGCCCGTACGGCCAAAGACCGTTGATCGCCTTCAGGAACGACGTCTTGCCGCCGCCGTACCTGCCGCCGATCATCGTCCAGGTTCCCGGCTTGAAGCGCATGTTGGCGGCCCGCATGAAGGGCGCGGCATCATGACCCTGATGCGTCAGTTCGAGGCTGCGGACGGTGAGGCCGAACCGCGAGTCCTGCGTGCCATAGCGGAATTCCGAGCGGCCGGAGCGGGCATAGAAGTCCGGCGGCGTCTGCACGTCCTCGATCGCATTCGCGACCTCGATGACGCGGCGCGAATTGGCCTTCAGGCTGGCGATCGCCGGCATGACATGGATGAACCAGGAGCATTCGCTGATCAGCTGGTTGACCAGTTCCGCGCCGGTCACATAGTTCTTCAGCCCGATCTGCCCCCGCGTGTAGGACAGGAATCCCGGCGCGTAGGCGACGATGCGCGCGGCGAGGAAGTTGTAGACCAGCGTGAACGACATGTAGCCCGCGCTGTAGCGGTTGAGCCGTGCCCAGGTGCGGTCGATGCCGAGATAGAGCCGATCGTGCAGCGCCTGCTGGGCGCGCTCGCCGCTGGACGCCGCGATCTGGAAGCTGCGCCGCAGGAACATGGTCAGCTCGCCGCGATAGCTGCCTTCGGTCTGCTGCATGGTGGCGTTGAGACCTTCGAGAA
>JAUYMV010000299.1 GCA_030698645.1 Mesorhizobium sp. | reverse complement strand
CACCAGGGTGGCGATCTGATCGTCATCTCGCAGATCCAGGGCGGCAAGTGGGTCGAGGTGACCCGCGTCGATCCGACCAAGTAGCAGACCAACGCAATTGGAAACGCCGCGCGGGCAACCGCGCGGCGTTTTTCGTTGTGGCGCCGCAATTGCGCGCCCGCCCTATTCGGCCGGGTTGAGCTTTTCCTCGAGATCCTCGGCCTGCGCGAGCTCGCGACGCAGGCGCGCCTGCTCGGCGACCTTCGGCGTGACGAAACGCCCGAGCAGGAGATAGGCGACCGGAGTCAGGAAGAGCGTCGAAGCGGTCGCCAGGCCGAGCCCGCCGACGATGATCCAGCCGAGCGAGATGCGCGCCTCGGCGCCGGCGCCCGACGCCAGCACGAGCGGCAGGCCGCCGAGGATCGTGCAGATCATCGTCATCATCACCGGGCGAAGGCGGATGTTGGCGGCATTCTCGATGGCGGAGCGAACGTCCTGACCGCGATCGCGCAACTGGTTGGCGAATTCGACGATCAGGATGCCGTTCTTGGCCATGATGCCGACAAGCAGCACGAGGCCGATCTGACTGTAGACGTTGAGCGTGGTGCCGGTGAGCAGCATGGCGAAGATGGCGCAGGCGAGGCCCAGCGGCACCGTCGCCATGATGATAACGGCGCTGACGAAACTCTCGAACTGCGCGGCGAGCACCAGCAGAATGATGACGAGGGCAAATCCGAAGGTGGTGAACATGCTGCCGGTGGATTCGCCCAGCGTCGCCGTCTCGGCGAGCGGGATGATGCGCGATCCGGCCGGCATCAGCGGGGCGGCGACCTGTTGCGCCACCGCATAGGCTTCGCCAAGCGCGAAATCGGCGCGCAGTCCGGCGGTGATCGCGACGGCGCGCATCTGCTGCTCGCGCGACAGCGATGGGGGAACCGAAAGCTCGGTCAGTGTCGCCACGGTCGACAGCGGCACGCAACGTCCGTCTCCGGTGCGCAGGAAGATGATTTCCAGATCCGTCGGGTCGTTGCTCGGATTGGTGGTCGAGACCAGC
>JAUYMV010000297.1 GCA_030698645.1 Mesorhizobium sp. | reverse complement strand
GTCTCGAGCAGCGGGCGCGACTTGGCGCCGGCAACCCAGCCCGGCTGGTTGGTGCCGACCAGCCAGTTGAAGAAGAGCAGACCGACGGCGACGACCAGCACGCCGCGCGCCGCGCCGTAGAGGAAGCCGAGCGTGCGGTCGAGCGCGCCAACTCGAGAGTCGATGATGAAATCGGCGATCTTCATGGTGATCAGCGTCACCACGATGAGCGCGATGAAGAACACCACCGCCGCCGCGACCGCCATGGCCAGCTTCTCGTTGTCGACATAGGGCGCCACATAGGGCAGCACGAGCGGATAGAAGAAGAACGCCGCCGCCGCCGCCGCCGCCCAGGAGGCGATCGACAGGATTTCACGCGAAAACCCGCGAACCATCGCCAGCATCGCGGAAACGAGCGTGAAGCCGACGAGGATTCCGTCAAGCAGTGTGATCGGCATTGTCTGTCCACTCCAAGACCGGCGGCCGGTCAGTCATCGTCGCTGCGTCGCTTCGAACCGGCAATCCGCGCGACAAGATCGGCGAGGTGTCCTGGCTGGAAAGACCGCGCAGCAAGAGCGCTTGAAAGTTCGCCGCTCGCCGCTGGCAGAACGGCCTGCCTGAACCCCAGTTTTTCTGCTTCCTTGAGACGCTGCGCCGCATGCGCCACTGGCCTGATGGCTCCCGAAAGGCTGATTTCGCCGAAATAGACGCAATCGGTCGGAAGGGCAAGGCCGGTCAGCGATGAAACCAGTGCGGCGGCGACCGCGAGGTCGGCGGCCGGCTCGCTGATGCGATAGCCGCCGGCGACGTTGAGATAGACATCGTTGGCGGCGAAGCGGACGCCGCAATGGGCTTCCAGCACGGCCAGCACCATCGACAGGCGCGGCCCGTCCCAGCCGACAATCGCGCGCCTCGGCGTGCCGAGCGGCGAGGGCGCCACCAGCGCCTGGATTTCGACGAGCACGGGCCTCGTGCCTTCCATGCCGGCAAAGACCGCGGCGCCCGGCGCCTTGCCGCTGCGCTCGCCGAGGAATAGTTCGGACGGGTTGGCGACCTCGCGCAGGCCCTTGTCGGACATCTCGAACACGCCGATCTCGTCGGTCGGGCCGAAGCGGTTCTTGATGGTGCGCAGGATGCGGTAATGATGGCCGCCTTCGCCTTCGAAATAGAGCACCGCGTCGACCATGTGCTCGACGACGCGCGG
>JAUYMV010000288.1 GCA_030698645.1 Mesorhizobium sp. | reverse complement strand
TGTCGAGGTCATCAGCATCGCCGTCGGCGGCTGACCGCCGCCCTCACCGACCGACGACGCCATTGGCGGCCGACTACAGGAACAGGTCGACCTTCCTGAACGTCGTCACGTCGACCAGTCCCATGTCGGAAATCCTCAGTTCCGGGATCACCACCAGCGCCAGCAGCGAGTGCTGCATGTAGGCGTTGTTCAGCGAGCAGCCGACGCTGCGCATCGCCGCCGTCAGCTTCTCCGCCTTGGCCGCCACGATCTCGGCGCGCTCGTCCGACATCAGGCCGGCGATCGGCAGTTCGACCAGCGCCAGTTCCTTGCCCTTGGAAAACAGTACCACGCCGCCGCCGACCTGGCCGAGCCGGTTCGCCGCCAGCGCCATGTCGGCCTTGTTGGTCCCGACCACGATCATGTGGTGCGAATCGTGCGCCACGGTCGAGGCCAGCGCGCAGTCCTGCATGTAGCCGAAGCCCGAGACGAAGCCGTTCACCACCGCGCCGGTCGCCCGATGCCGCTCCACCAGCGCGATCTGGCAGATGTCGTTGTGCCGGTCCATCTCCACCAGCCCGTCGCTGACCGCGAGATCGGCTTCGAGCGCCCGCGTCGGCGCCTGGTTCTCGATGACGCCGATGACGCGCACGCGTGCCTCGTTCGCCCCCTTTGGCGCCTTGATGTCAAAATCCTTCGCCGCCAGTCTCTTGCCTAGCTTGACCGTCTTCTTGGCGCTCGCCGGATAGTCGTAGGCGGGAATCTCCGCCTCCAGCCTGCCCCCCTTCGCCAGCCGCACGCCGCGGCAGTAGACCTCGTCGATGGTCAGTTGCGCGAGGTCCGAGACGATCAGGAAGTCGGCCAGCCGTCCGGGCGCGATCGAGCCGATCTCGCGCTCCAGCCTGAAATGCTGCGCCGTGTTCAGCGTCGCCATCTGGATCGCCGTCACCGGCTTCAGCCCCTGCGCGATCGCGTGCCGCACCACGCGGTTCATGTGCCCCTCGTTGACCAGTGTGCCGGAATGGCAGTCGTCGGTGCACAGGATGAAGTTGCGGCTGTCGATGCCCTGCTCGGTCACCGCCTTGATCTGGCTGGCGACATCGTACCAGGCCGAGCCAAGCCTGAGCATCGCCTTCATGCCCTGGCGGACGCGCGCGATGGCGTCCTCGGCGCGCGTGCCTTCGTGGTCGTCCTCGGGCCCGCCCGCGACATAGCCATGGAACGGCAGGCCGAGATCGGGCGAGGCGTAGTGGCCGCCGACCGTCTTGCCCGCGCGCACCGTCGCCGCGATCTCGGCCACCATCAGCCGGTCGTTGCCCGCGACGCCCGGAAAGTTCATCACTTCGCCCAAGCCGATGATGTTTGGCCAGGTCATCGCCTCGGCGACGTCCTTTTCGTCCAGCGTCGCGCCGCCGTTCTCCAGCCCGGGCGCCGAGGGCACGCAGGACGGCATCTGCACATGCACGTTGACCGGCATCGCCATCGCCTCGTCATGCATGAGACGGACGCCGTCCAGGCCAAGCACATTGGCGATCTCGTGCGGGTCGATGAACATCGACGTCGTGCCGTGCGGTATGACGGCGCGGCAGAATTCCGTTACCGTCACCATGCCGCTCTCGACATGCATGTGCGCGTCGCAGAGGCCCGGCACCAGGTAGCGGCCGCCGGCGTCCACCACCTTTGTCCCCTTGCCGATGGCGTGGCTAGCGTCCGGCCCGCAATAGGCGAAGCGTCCGGCGACGATGGCGATGTCGGTGCCGGCGATGATCT
>JAUYMV010000284.1 GCA_030698645.1 Mesorhizobium sp. | reverse complement strand
CGCTGCTTCTTCCACTACATCCGCTTTCCCGATTCCGAGACGCTGACCCGCATCATCGACGTGCACTATCCGGGCATCAAGCACAACCTGGTGCGCGCGGCGCTGACGCAGTTCTACGAGGTGCGCGAGATGCCGGGGTTGAAGAAGAAGCCGTCTACGTCGGAGGCGCTCGACTGGATCCGCCTGCTCGTCTCAGACGACATCCAGCCCGAGGATCTGCGCTCCGACCCGAAGAACGCCCTGCCCAAGCTGCACGGCGCGCTGCTCAAGAACGAGCAGGACGTGCATCTCTTCGAGAGGCTGGCCTTCATGGCGCGGCGGCAGGGGTAGCGAAAAGTTGGGAGGCGACATGGAAGGCGTGGAGATCAGGCCGCCGACGGCGGAAGACGAACCGGATTGGCGCCGGCTGTGGACCGCCTATCTGGAATTCTACAAGGCGACAGTGCCGGAATCGGTCTACCGGACCACCTGGCAGCGGCTGCACAGCGGCGGCGAATTCGAGCCGAGATGCCTGCTGGCGGTGGTCGAAGCAAAGCCCGTCGGACTCGTCCAATTTATCCAGCACCGCACCTGCTGGTCGGAAAAGAACAATTGCTACCTGCAGGACCTGTTCGTCGATCCGGCGCTGCGCGGCACCGGCCTCGGCCGCGTGCTGATCGAGGCGGTCTACGGCGAGGCGGACAAGGCGGGCATCACCAATGTCTACTGGATGACGCACGAGACCAATGTCGTCGGGCAGCGGCCCTACGACCGGATCGCGCGGAAGACTGGGTTCATCGAATACGAGAGGTAGACGGACGGGATTCATTTAGAATTAAAACCATGGTAGTTTCACGACATGAACAAAGTGCCCGACCACAATACAGATCGTCTCATCGGCGTCGGAATATACACTCCGGCGGATGTGACGAGACTTCTGCGCATCCCAAGCGGGAAAGTCGTCAGGTGGCTGCGGGGGCATTTCGCCAATGGGCGCTGGTATGAGCCGCTGTGGCGACCGCAGATTGATATAGGCGACGGCAGGATTTATCTCGGCTTCCGAGATCTGATGGAAATGCGCACGGCCGATGCTTTCATGACAGCTGGTGTCAGTGCGATTATGATCCGTCGAGCGATCGAGGAAGCTCGCAAAATCGTAACCGACGAGCGCCCCCTATCGACGGCGCTGTTCAAGACGGATGGCCGATCGATATTCCTGGAGATTGCTGAACAGGACAAGGATCCAAAGCTGCTGGATCTATTCAAACGGCAGTTTGTCTTCAAGCGCATCATAGAAGCGAGCCTAAAGGGTGTTGAGTTCGAAGGCGCAGTTCCGGCGCGATGGTGGCCCCTGTCCAAGGAAAAGAAGATCTTGGTGGACCCTGCTCGGTCGTTTGGCAAGCCGATTGAGGCGGAATCACGCGTTCCGACAGCTACGTTGGCTGCTGCAGCAAAGGCTGAAGGTGGGATCGACCAAGCATCAAAATTGTGGCTTGTTCCTGCCGCGGCTGTGAGGCGTGCGGTCGACTTCGAAGATGGCCTGCGCGCCGCATGAATGTGCTGTTCGACAACTGCACGTCCCCGGTGATGGCATCGACCCTTGATGGATTCATAAGGCACGCCGGACATCGTGCTTTTCACCTTCGGGACTTGCCACTCTCTGATCCTCAGGACATCGAATGGATCGGGTATCTCGCGGCGACACGAGATGTCTGGCTCGTCATCACTGGCGACCAGAACATCAGGAAAAATAAGGCAGAAGCCCAAGCTTTTAGGCGCGCCAATCTCAGAGGGGTTGTCCTTGCGCCAGCTTACCAGAAAACGCCGCTCAACCGTTGTTGCGCTGTCGTCGTCGATCAGTGGCCTACACTTTACGATACCGTTAGCCGGTTTGATCCGCCGTTCATGCTTGAGATGGGGATCAATTTCCGTGGCAACTTTCGACAGGTGTCGGTCTAGTCATGTTCATCCCCTTCTTCCTCGAGCTCAAGGCGGCCCGCATCCCGGTTTCGCTGCGCGAATATCTGGCGCTGCTGGAGGGGATGGAGGCGGGGCTGGTGGAGTGGGATGTCGAGGGATTCTACTTCCTGTCGCGTGCCGTACTCGTCAAGGACGAGCGCCATATCGACCGCTTCGACCAGGTGTTTTCGCATGTCTTCAAGGGCGTCGAGGCAATTGCCGGCACGGGCGCGGTGGACGTGGCGAACATTCCCGAGGAATGGCTGCGACGGCTGGCCGAGAAGCACCTGACGGACGAGGAGAAGAAGCTGGTCGAGGCGCTCGGCGGCTTCGAGAAGCTGATGGAGACGCTGAAGAAGCGGCTCGAGGAGCAGAAGGGCCGCCACCAGGGCGGCTCGAAATGGATCGGGACGGGCGGCACGTCGCCATTCGGCGCCTATGGCTACAATCCGGAAGGCGTGCGCATCGGCCAGGAGGAGAGCCGCCACCGGCGCGCGGTCAAAGTCTGGGACAAGCGCGAATTCCGCAATTTCGACGATTCGGTCGAACTCGGCACGCGCAACATCAAGATCGCACTGAAGCGCCTGCGCCGCTGGGTGCGCGAGGGCGCCGAGGACGAACTCGACCTGGCCGGCACGATCCACGCGACCGCCGAGCACGGCTATCTCGACGTCAAGGTGCGCCCGGAGCGGCGCAACGCGGTGAAGCTGCTCATGTTCTTCGATGTCGGCGGCTCGATGGACGACCATATCAAGGTGGTGCAGGAGCTGTTCTCGGCGGCGCGGGCGGAGTTCCGCCAGCTCGAGTTCTTCTACTTCCACAACTGCCTCTACGAGGGCGTCTGGAAGGACAACCGCCGCCGCCACGACGAGGTGACGCCGACCTTCGACGTGCTGCACAAATACGGCCATGACTACAAGGTGATCTTCGTCGGCGACGCCTCGATGAGCCCGTATGAGATCGCCACGCCCGGCGGTTCGGTCGAGCACTGGAATCCGGAAGCCGGGATCGTCTGGCTGCAGCGCGTGCTGCAGCAATGGCCGAACGCGGTGTGGATCAACCCGGTGCAGGAGAAGCACTGGGGCTATACGCATTCGGTGCAGATGATCCGCGAGAT
>JAUYMV010000280.1 GCA_030698645.1 Mesorhizobium sp. | reverse complement strand
CGTCGATCACCGAGGCCGACCTGCAGATGGCGGAAAACGAGCTGGACCAGCAGTTCGCGCAGCTTCCGCCGGAGCAGAAGCGCGCCGCGGCGCTGTCGGCGATCATCGAAATCCGCATCATGGCCAACAAGGCGGTCGCCGGCGGTCTCGATCAGCAGGACGAATTCAAGCGGCGCATGGCTTTCCTCAACCAGCGCGCCCTGCACGCCGCGGTGATCGAGAAGGAAATCGCCGTGGAGGTGACGGACGAGGCGGTGCGCGCCCGCTACGACACCGAAATGGCCGCCGCCAAGCCGGTCAACGAGGTCAAGGCGCGTCACATTCTCGTCGCCACCAAGGAAGAGGCCGACGCCGTCATCAAGCAGCTCGACGAGGGCGGTGACTTCGAGGCGATCGCCAAGGAGAAGTCGACCGACAAGGGCTCGGGCACGAATGGCGGCGACCTCGGCTATTTCGGTCCCGGCCAGATGGTACCCGAGTTCGAGGCCGCGGCGCTGGCGCTCGAAGTAGGCAGCTACACCAAGACGCCGGTGCAGACGCAGTTCGGCTTCCATGTCATCAAGGTCGAGGACAAGCGGGCGCAGCAGCCGCCGGCATTCGAGCAGGTCAAGGAGCAGATCCGCTCGATGGTCTTCCGCGACAAGTATTTCGCGATGGTCAAGGACCTGCGCGCGGCCGCGAAGGTCGACATCGCCGATCCGGTGCTGAAGGAAGCCGTCGACAAGATGGAAAAGCCGGCGGAATAGCGCGACCGGCCGGCGTCGCCGGCCCAGGCGGCGGCGCGGGGCAGATCGAAAACGCCTTGCGCCGGTTGCGCCGCTGGGGCAAACGGGAGGCCCGTCCTCCCGCCGCCGCCCAGCGAGGCCCGATGTCCACGACGATTTCCCCGCTCGCCCCGAAATCCTATCCGAAGATGCCGCCGATCGCCGGCGTGCGGATCGCAACGGCCGAAGCCGGCATCAAATACAGGAACCGCACCGACCTCCTGGTCATGGTGTTCGACGCCGGCACGACCGTGGCCGGCGTGTTCACGCGATCGAAATGCCCATCCGCGCCGGTCGATCTCTGCCGCGCCAATCTCGGCCAGGGCAGCGCGCGGGTGCTGGTCGTCAATTCCGGCAACGCCAACGCCTTCACCGGCAAGAAGGGGCGCGCGACGACCGAGGCGACCGCGGTCGCAGCCGCCAAGGCCGTGTCGTGCGGCGCGAACGAGGTCTTCCTTGCATCGACCGGCGTCATCGGCGAGCCGCTCGATCCCGCGAAGTTCACGCATCTGCTGGGCGAGATGGCCAGGCGCGCGGAGCCGGGCCTGTGGACCGAGGCCGGCAGGGCCATCATGACCACCGACACCTATCCGAAGGTCGCCACCGCGACCGTCAAGCTCGGCGACGCCGACGTCACGATCAACGGCATCGCCAAGGGCGCCGGCATGATCGCGCCGGACATGGCGACGATGCTGTCCTTCGTGGCGACCGACGCGCCGATCGCGGCCCCGGTCCTGCAGGAGCTTCTATCGAAGGGCACGGGCAAGACCTTCAATGCGGTGACGGTCGACAGCGACACCTCGACCAGCGACACGTTGATGCTGTTTGCCACCGGCGCAGCGGCCAAGCATGGCGCGCCGCGCATCGACGATCCGCGCGATCCACGCCTGCAGCCGTTCCGGCGGGCGCTGAACAAGATCCTGAAGAACCTCGCCTTGCAGGTCGTTCGCGACGGCGAGGGCGCGCGCAAGGAGGTCGAGGTCACGGTGACCGGCGCGAAATCGGCGCGTTCGGCCAAGAAGATCGCGCTGTCGATCGCCAATTCGCCGCTGGTCAAGACGGCGGTCGCCGGCGAGGACGCCAATTGGGGCCGTGTCGTCATGGCCGTCGGCAAGGCCGGCGAGCCGGCCGACCGCGACCTGCTGTCGGTCTGGTTCGGCGATATCCGCGTGGCGCATGAAGGCGAGCGCGACCCGGCCTATTCGGAGGCCTCGACGTCGGCCTACATGAAGCGCGACCGCATCAAGGTGCGCGCCGACATCGGCATCGGCCGCGGCAAGGCGACGGTCTGGACCTGCGATCTGACCAAGGAATACGTCGCCATCAACGGCGACTACCGAAGCTGAGCGGCGCGATGCGCGGCCCGAAAAAGCAGATGCCGGACCTCCCGGTGGTGCGCCGCTTCGAGGCGGCGGGCTTCCGCGCCTGGCCGGCGGCGTCGGTCCATTATGACGGCACCTGGGTGATCCGGCTGACCGCCGGCCACCCGGCCAAGCGTCTGAACTCGATCAATCCGCTGGATCCGGGCGACTGCAACGATCTCGAAGGCCGCATCGCACGCGCGTCGCGGCCGTTCGAAGCCTACGGACGTCCGGTGACGTTCCGCATGTCGCCGCTGGCGGGTGCCGCGATCTCCAGCCATCTCGACGACGCCGGCTGGACGCGCTTTTCGGAGTCGCTGGTCATGAGCCTGGCGCTCGACGAGCTCCACCTGGAAGAGGTGATCAGCCAGATACCGCTGAAGGACCTCGCCCGCTTCATCGGCGCGGCCATGTCGGTTCACGATTTCGAGCCGACGATGCGTCCCGGCCTGACCGA
>JAUYMV010000278.1 GCA_030698645.1 Mesorhizobium sp. | reverse complement strand
CGCCTGCCGGCGCGCGCCGACAGCCAGAATGTCAGCGTGATCGTGAACAGCGAGATCGCCAGCAGGATGAAGGACATGATCGCCGCCCCCTGCATGTCGAAGCCCTGCACCTTGTCATAGATCGAGATCGCGATCGTCTTGGTCTGGCCGGGAATGGACCCGCCCACCATCAGCACGATGCCGAATTCGCCCAGCGTATGCGCGAAGGTCAGCACCATCGCCGTCATCAGGCCGGGCCAGGCCAGAGGCAGTTCGACCTTCCACAAGGACCGCATCGGCGACATGCCGCAACCCATCGCCGCCTCGCGCACCTGAACCGGGATCGCCTCGAAGCCGCGCTGCGCCGGCTGGATGGCGAAAGGCAGGTTGAAGATCACAGAAGCAACCAGAAGCCCCTCGAACGTGAACACCAGCTGGTGCCCGAACAGAGACTGCCAGGCCTGTCCGACGGGCGAGCGGGCGCCGAAGCTGATCAGCAGGTAGAAGCCGAAGACCGTCGGCGGCAGCACCAGCGGCAGCATCACCAGGGCCTCGACGAGACCCTTCGCGGCAAAACTCCGGTAGGCGAGGAAGCGGCCGGCAAATACCGCGACCGGCAGGAGGATGAGAACCGTCCAGCCCGCCAGCCGCAATGACAGCCAAAGAGACGTCCAGTCCATCAATCCCCCCGCGGCGTCATTCCGGCAGAACGAAGCCGTATTTCTCCATGATCGCGCGGGCGGAAGGCGCATTGATATATGCGTAGAATTCTTCCGCCAGCGGACCCGCCGATTTCAACAACACCATGCGCTGATTGAGCGGCTCGTGCCAGTCTGCCGGGATCAGTTCATACTCACCAAGCGCCGACACTTCCCTGGACAGCGCCAGCGAATAGGCGATGATGCCGCCCTGCGCGTCGCCGGAGGTGGCGAACTGCGCCGCCTGGCTGACGTTCTCGCCCAGTACCAGCCTGGGCTCGACCGCTTCCCACAGTCCTGCATGCCGCAACGCCTCCATGGCGCGCACGCCGTAGGGCGCATGTTCGGGATTGGCGATGGCGAAATGGGAGATCGTGCCGGCCGCGAGCGCCGCCCTCAGGCTTTCCAGCGATCCGTCCGTCTTCAGGGTCGAGCCGTGCGGCGTGATCATCACGATGCGTCCCTGCGCGTAAAGCGTACCCTCGTCGCGGGTGAAGCCTTCCCTGGCGAGCTTGAACACGTAGCTCTCATCGGCGGCCATATACATCTGGAACGGCGCGCCCTCGCGGATCTGCGTGGCGAAGTTGCCGGTCGAGCCGAAAGAGAGCTTCACTTCCTTGCCGGTTTCCGCCCTGAAGGCGTCCGCGATCTCCGTCACGGCGAACTTCAGGTCCGCGGCGGCAGCGATGACGGGAGCGTCGGATCGAGCGCAGGCCGGGCCAACCCAAAGTCCGGCGGCTGCAATGGAAGCGCGGGCAAGACGCGAGATAAGTTGGCGCATACCCGCCTCTCCGTTGTTTCCATTCGGAAATAGCCACCAATCGCGGAACATATGCAAGATGATTTGCTTGCACCAGGAACGCGTCGGGAATTCCAGCTGCCGCCGGAAGGCGGGCCTGAACTTCACCGTTCGGCGCTCTCGCTCAGCAGCCGGCTCGCCGCCGCGCGCGCCTCGTCGGTGATGGTCGCGCCGGCCAGCATGCGGGCGATCTCCTCCTGCCTGGCGTCGGCGGAGAGTTCGGCGACGCCGGTGGTGACACGCTCCGCGCCGCCGGTCTTGGAGATGAGGTAGTGCGTGCCAGCGCGGGCCGCGACCTGCGGCGCGTGGGTGACGGAAAGGACCTGGACGCGGGATGCCAGCCGCGCGAGCCGTTTGCCGATGGCATCGGCCACCGCGCCGCCGACGCCGGTGTCGATCTCGTCGAAGACCAGCGTCGGCGCCGAGCCTCGGTCGGCGAGCGCGACCTTCAGCGCCAGCAGGAAGCGCGACAGCTCGCCGCCCGACGCCACCTTCATCATCGGCCCGGGTTTTGTTCCGGGATTGGTGCGCACGTTGAAGGCGACATGGTCGATGCCCTCGGCGGCGCGGTCGTCCGGGTCGCTTTCGATCTCGACCAGGAATTCGGCACGCTCGAGCTTCAGCGCCGGCAGTTCGGCCATCACCGAGGCGACGAGGCCGTCGGCGGCGGCGTGGCGCAGCGCAGAGAGGTGGCCCGCCTGGCGGTCATAGGCGGCGCGACTGGCGGCAGCCGACTTCTCCAGCCCGGCGAGCCGGTCGGCGCCGGCGTCGAGGTCGGCGAGATCGGCCACCATCGTATCGCGCAGCGCCGGCAGCTCGGCGACCGGCACGGCGAACTTGCGCGCCGCGGCGCGCAGCGAAAACAGGCGCTCCTCGGCCTTTTCCAGCACGCGCGGATCGAAATCGAGCGCGCGTTCGGCAACCGTCACTGCCTCCTGCGCGGCGTCGAGGGCGACCAGCGCCTCGTCGAGCGCGCGCACCATGTCGCCGAGCAGTTCCGGCGCCTCGGCCTCCTTGCGCTGCAGGCGGCGCAGCAGGCTGGAGAGCGCCGGGACCGGCGAGGAAGCGCCCGACAGCGTCTCGGCGGCGTCGTTGATCTCGGTCGCGGTCTTTTCGGCGCGCATCATGCGGGCGCGCAGTTCCGCCAGTTCGTCCTCCTCGCCCGGCTGCGGGTCGAGGCTGGACAGCTCGGCGACCGAGGCGCGAAGATAGTCCGCCTCGCGCGCCGCCGCGTCGACGCGGGCGCGGTGGCGGGCAAGCTCCTGTTCGGCGGCGCGCCAGACCTTCCAGGCGTCCGATGTCGCCGCCACCTCGCCGAAATGGCCGCCGAAGGCGTCGAGCAGGTCGCGGTGGGCGGCGGGATCGATGAGCGCGCGCTCGTCGTGCTGGCCGTGCAGTTCGACCAGCGTGCGGCCGATGTCGCGCATCAGGGCGACGCTGGTCGGCTGGTCGTTGACGAAGACGCGGGTGCGCCCGTCGGCGGTCTGCACGCGGCGCAGGATGATGTCGCCGTCATGGTCGAGCGCGTTGCTGTCGAGCAGTTCGCGCGCGGCATGGTTCTGCGGCACGTCGAAGACGGCGGTGACCTGGCCCTGCGCCGCGCCATGGCGCACCAGCGCGGCGTCGCCGCGGGCGCCGAGCGCCAGCGACAGCGCGTCGAGAAGGATGGATTTGCCGGCGCCCGTCTCGCCGGTGAGCACCGACAGGCCGCCGGCGAAATCGAGGTCGAGCCGCTCGATCAGAACGATGTCGCGGATCGACAGCCGGGCGAGCATTTTGTTGGCGTCAGGCGGTCAGGTGCCGATGATCGCGGCGCCGGCGCGCGACAACCAGGAACCCTTGTTCTCGCGCGGCTCCAGGCCGCCGGTCTGCAGGAGCTTGTAGGAATCGCGATACCACTGGCTGTCGGGATAGTTGTGGCCGAGCACGGCAGCCGCCGTCTGCGCCTCGGAGGCGATGCCCATGGCGTAATAGGCTTCGGTCAGGCGCGCGAGCGCCTCTTCGACGTGGCGCGTGTTGGAATAGTTCTCGACCACGACGCGGAAGCGCTTCAGCGCGGCGATGTATTCGCGGCGTTCGAGATAGTAGCGGCCGACCTGCATCTCCTTGCCTGCGAGCTGGTCGCGGGCGAAGCGGATCTTGGCCTTGCCGTCCTCGACATACTCGGAATCAGGCCAACGCTGCACCAGCTCATCCATCGCTTCGATGGTGCGCCGCGCCTCCTTCTGGTCCTGCGTCACGTCGCGGATCTGGCGGTAGTAGGACAGGCCGATGATATACTGCGCGTAAGCCGCGTCCGGCGTCGACGGGTAGAGCGCGAGGTAGCGCTTGGCGGCGCTGATCGCGTCGTCGTAATTGTTCTGGCGGTAGTTCGTGAATGCGCCCATCACCATCGATTTGCGCGCGAACTCCGAATAGGGATGCTGGCGGTCGACCGAATCGAACTTGCGCGAAGCCTCCTTGAGGCGGCCGGCGTTCAGATTGGCGAGGCCTTCATTGTAGAGCTGGTCGGCGGGGTCGGTCTGCTCGACATAGGTCGCCAGATCGATGTCCTTCTCCGACAGGCAGCCGGCGAGAAGCAGCGGAGCGGCGGCGACCGCGAGGGCCGCCAGTGGCAGCCGCTGGAACAGGCCGGCCTTGTGAGCGCGCTTTGACAGCATGAATGTTACTTGCCTCTCCGGGACCGCAAACCTAATCCAGAACGGTTTCTAAATCACAACCGGCCGGAATGGGCAACGCTCTGCCCCTGCAATGGCGCATTTTTATGGCGGCCGGCGGACGTCGCCCAGCCTATCCACCGACCCGCTGTCCCCATGTCGCAATGCGCGCGCGGCGTGGTTTTCATGCAACAGAATCAAGCGGTCAGACGCCGTCCCGAAGGCCGGCGCGTCAGATCATCCAGGGCGCGTAGGCCGGCGCGTTGACCGCGATCATCTCGGCCGAGCGGCCGCGCCCAGCGCGGTTCGTCTCGACGATCTCGAAGGCGGTGCGGTCGGACAAAAGGCGGCGCAGCGCCGCCGCGTTGAGCCGGTGGCCGCCGCGCCAGGAGCGGAAGCAGCCGATGAAGCGCGCGCCGGCCAGCGCCAGGTCGCCCATCGCGTCGAGCATCTTGTGGCGCACGAACTCGTTGTCGTAGCGCAGGCCGCCGCCATTGATGACCTTGTGGTCGTCGCCGATGACGACGGAATTCTCGAGCGACGAGCCAAGCGCGTAGCCGGCGGCCCACAGGCGCTCGACGTCCTTCATGAAGCCGAAGGTGCGCGCGCGCGCGATGTCGCGGCGGAAGCTGCCGGCGTCGATCTCGGCGGCAAAGGCCTGGCGGCCGATCGCCGCGCTGTCGAAGTCGATCTCGATCTCGAAGCGGGTGCCGTTGTGCGGGCGGAACTCGGCCCAGGACGAACCGGCCTCAAGGCGCACCGGCTTGGTGATGCGGATGTAGCGGCGCTTGGCGTCCTGCTGCTCGATGCCGACCTGATCGAAGGCTTCGACGAACATCGCCGCGCTGCCGTCGAGGATCGGCACTTCCGCGCCATCGATCTCGATCGCCACATTGTCGATGCCGAGCGCGAATAGCGCGGCCATCAGATGCTCGACGGTCGCGACATGGGCGCCCGAAGGATCGCCGAGAACGGTGCAGAGGTCGGTGGCGCCGATTTCGGAGACCAGCGCGCGGATATCGCGCGAATCGCCATCCTGGTCGATACGGTTGAACACCACGCCGGTATCCGGATCGGCCGGGTTGAAATGGATGGTGACGGGCTTGCCGCCGTGCACGCCGACGCCCGAAAGCGTGACGCGCGATTTCAACGTCGTCTGATGATCCTGCAACTCAGTCCCCATCAACCCACCCCGTCGTGTCCGCTTGGCCGTCACGGGCTCTGCGGCTCTTTCGACATAGGACGGAGCACCTCCCCAAATACGCCCCGAACCCGCCAGGATCCGGTCGCGAAGATAGTTGGTGGGCTGAGAGACTCCAAATCACGGTTTCTTACTCTGTGTTACGCCTACGGGTTGCTCATCACGCGAGTCAACCATATGATAATGCTAGTCTTTTTTATGCAGAAGGAGGGGATGGGACCCCTCCTTTCACATGTTATGCAACATAATCGCCGGCGATCAGTTGGCCTGCCGGCGCAGGAAGGCGGGAATCTCGAGCTGATCGTCCTCCTGCACGGCGCGCGATTGCGGTGCGAGTCGGCCGAGATCGTCGAGCTGGCCGCGGCGCGGCGCATAGAGCTGCGGGTCCTGGCTGGGCAGGCGGCGGGCTTCCGGCGCCGGCTGCAGCTTGGGCTCGCGCGGCTGGACCGGCTGCAGGCGCGCCGGCTCCTCTTCCTTGCGGCCAAGGCTGTTGGTCAGCCGCTTCAGGAGGCCCATCGGGCCGCGTTCGTCGACCTCGGCGGCGCGGGCATGCTGCGGGTCGAGCCCCGCGCGGACGGCCGGCGGAAAGTCCTCGACGCGCGGCATGCGCGGCTGGCTGGCCTGCGGCTGCGCCACCTGCGGCGCGGCGGCAACGGGCTGGTGCGCGCGAAGCGGCGCTTCGCTGGCGACCGGCTGGAAGATGTTGCTCCGCGGCTGGAAGCTGTCCTGCCCGGCATCGCCCGACATCGCATTGGCGTTGTGGTCGGCGGCGCGGATCGCCTCGGCGATCGGATCGTGCGCCTTCGTCTCGGCGCGGAGAGCCTCGACCGGACGCGGCGTCGGCGCGACGGGCGCCGAACTGCGGATCTCGATCGGCGTCTGCGGCTTCTGGGCGATCGGCTTGGCCGGCTGGCGCAACGGCGAAGCCGACATTTCGACCGACGCCTTGTCGATGCCGGTGGCGACGACCGACACGCGGATGACGCCCTCGAGGCTCTCGTCGAAGGTGGCGCCGAGGATGATGTTGGCGTCCTGGTCGACTTCCTCGCGGATGCGGGTCGCCGCCTCGTCGACTTCGAAGAGGGTCAGGTCGCGGCCGCCGGTGATCGAGATCAGCAGCCCGCGTGCGCCGCGCATCGACGTCTCGTCGAGGAGCGGGTTGGCGATGGCCGCTTCCGCGGCGGCCATGGCGCGGCCCTC
>JAUYMV010000271.1 GCA_030698645.1 Mesorhizobium sp. | reverse complement strand
GATACCATCCTGCCTGCCGTGCGCGCGCTGGCGCAGCGCCATGTCGGCTACGGGGTCAAGGACAAGCACTACGCGACGGTCGGCGCCGCGCTGCTGCGCACGCTGTCGGACGGCCTTGGCGACGCCTTCACATCGGAGGTGCGCGCCGCCTGGCAGGCTGCCTATGCGCTGCTGTCATCCGTGATGATCGCCGCGGCGGCGGAAGACGCGGTGGCGGAGTTGCAGGGCTAGCCCTGCCTGCAAGGGCCGGCCCGGCACCGCCGCGTCACTCCATGCCGAGCGCCGCCTTGTAGAGGTCGAGGATTGCCTCGGCCTCCTGGCGCTCGGCCTGGTCCTGCTTGCGCAGACGGATGATCGCGCGCACGGCCTTGGTGTCGAAGCCTGTCCCCTTCATCTCGGCAAAGACTTCCTTGATGTCGTCGGCGAGGGCCTGCTTGTCCTCTTCCAGGCGCTCGACCCGCTCGATGAAGGCGCGCAACTGGCCCGCGGCGACGGTCTGCGAGGTTTCGGTGATCTCATCGGCCATGGGAAGACTCCTGGTGGATTGGCGACTCGCAAGCCGCGGGACAGAGGCCTGCGATGCCCCAGCGCGGCCGAACGGTCAAGCGCCAAACAGGCGCCGCCGGTCGGCTCGCGCGGCGGCGTCGCAATGGCCGGAACTCAGTGATCTTTCGGGCGGCTGACCTCGAAAAGCGCCTTCTTGGCGTCCGATGCTTCGGTCTGGTTCTGTGCCTGCCACTCGGCATAGGGCATGCCGTAGACGATCTCGCGCGACTGCTCCTTGGACAGATCGGTGCCGGCTTCGGTCGCCGCGTCGCGATACCAGTTCGACAGGCAGTTGCGGCAGAATCCCGCCAGGTTCATCAGGTCGATGTTCTGCACGTCGCCGCGGGCGCGCAGGTGCTCGACCAGCCTGCGGAAAGCCGCGGCCTCGAAATCGCGCTGCTGCGCCTGGCTGAGTTCGGTCATCGAAATCTCCCGCTGTCGGCTAGATCGGTCCGGTGCGCGAGCCGAACTGCCGCGCCACATGGATATCGTCACGCGCATTGATCGCGTCAAGGATCGGCGCGAGGCGCTCCGCCCAGGCGATCGCATCCGTTTCGACCGCGATCAGGTCCTGGCGAATCTCGATCAGCACATGCGCGAAACCGTTGACGATGGCGTGGCGGAACATCGTGTCGCCGCGCAGCGCGCCGTCATAGGGCTCGTTGTCGCCGACAAGCAGTTCCGGGTCGCCGGCGAGCGCCTCGATCAGCGGACGCACCGCGCGGTCGTCCTTGTCCCACAATATGCCGACATGCCATGGCCGGATGCGGCCCTGCATCGCCGGCGTGAAGGAATGCATCGAGACGATGAAGGGCGGGCGCCCGGTCGCGTGCGCGACCGACGCGGTGAGAGCGCCGACCGCGTCATGGTAGGGCCGGTAGAACAGTTCGAGCCGCTTTTGCCGCTCGTCGTCCGCCATCGGATAGTTGCCCGGCACGACGGTGCCGTCATAGAGCTGGCGGATCAGCGTCGGGTCGTCCTCGCCCCGGTTGGGGTCGATGAGCAGGCGCGAGAAGCCCGCCATGATCGCCGGCACGCCGGTCAGCTCCGCGAGCCGGCGCGTTACCCATTCCACGCCGATGTCATAGGCGATGTGACGGTCGAACTCGGCCGCCGGCAGTCCGAGATCGCCATACTCGTCCGGCATGTCGCGCCGCGCATGGTCGGCGACGATCAGCATGCCGCGGTCGCGGGCGCCGTCGATGATCTCGAAAGGGGTGAAAAGCGATGTCCTGGCCATGCCAATGTCATTCCACCTGGCGCCCGCGCGCGCAATGCCCTTGTTTGACCAATCTTGTGACGACAGCAGGTTGGCATCGGACAGCCGGCTTGCCGCCATGTAAGGTCAGGTCCGTTGACCGGTTCACGTTGACACGACGCGCGAGTTTTCCGAAAAGACGGATACGACATGACCTCACGGCGAAGGGTTTGAGAATGCTGGTCGCACGGGCCGCGAGACTGCACCGCGCCTACGCTGCGCCGCTGGCCGGAGCGGCGGCGCTTTGCGCCGCGCTGTTCGCGACGCCGGCATTCGCCGACTTCCGCGTCTGCAACGCGACGCAGAGCCTGGTCGGCGTGGCGATCGGCTATCGCGCCAAGGCCGGCTGGATCACCGAAGGCTGGTGGCACATCGAAGGCTCGACCTGCAAGACTCTGATCGAAGGCCCGCTCGCCTCGCGATACTACTATCTCTATGCGGAGGATGCCGAGCGCGGCGGCCGCTGGGACGGCCCGGTCAACATGTGCGTCGCCGAGAAGGAATTCAAGATAACCGGTGTTGCCGACTGCCTGCCGCGCGGCTTCCAGCGCGCCGGTTTCCAGGAATACGATACGGGCGAACAGGCGAGCTGGATGGTCCAGCTCACGGACGAACCCGCACCCGCCGGCCCCGCGGCCGCGACCCCGACAGGCACCCAATGAGACGCAGCCGCAAGGTCAAGATCCTCGCCACCCTCGGACCGGTTTCGTCCAGCGAGGAGATGATCCAGAAACTGTTCGAGGCGGGCGCCGACGTGTTCCGCATCAACATGAGTCATACCGACCATCCGCTGATGCGCGAGTTGGTGGCGCGCATCCGTTCCGTCGAGCAGAAGGTCGGCCGGCCGATCGGCATCCTGGCCGATCTGCAGGGTCCGAAACTGCGCGTCGGCCTCTTCGAAGACGGCAAGGCCGAACTGAATGTCGGCCAGACCTTCACGCTCGACGGGGACCCGACGCCCGGCAACGCCGATCGCGTGCACCTTCCGCATCCCGAGATCCTCGCCTCGGTCGAACCCGGCCACCGCCTGCTGATCGACGATGGCCGGCTCGCATTGCGCGCGGACAAGACCGATGGCATGTCGATCACCGCGACAGTCGTCGCGGGCACCGGCATTTCCAACAAGAAGGGCGTCAGCCTGCCGGATACCGACCTTCCCGTCGGCGCATTGACGGAAAAGGACCGGCGCGATCTCGACGCGGTATTGGCGACCGGCGTCGACTGGGTCGCGCTTTCGTTCATCCAGCGGCCCGAAGACCTGGCCGAAGCGCGCAAGATCGCGCGCGGGCGCGCCTCGCTGATGGCGAAGATCGAGAAGCCCCAGGCGGTCGAGCGGCTGGCCGAGATCATCGAGCTGTCCGATGCGCTCATGGTGGCGCGTGGCGACCTTGGCGTCGAGATGCCGCTCGAGGCGGTTCCCGGCATCCAGAAGCAGATCACCCGGCTGGCGCGCCGCGCCGGCAAACCCGTGGTGATCGCAACCCAGATGCTCGAATCGATGATCACCGCGCCGGTGCCGACGCGCGCCGAAGTGTCCGACGTTTCGATCGCCGTCTTCGAAGGCGCGGATGCCATCATGCTGTCGGCCGAATCGGCGGCCGGCCAGTACCCGGTCGAGGCGGTCGCGATGATGAACCGAATCGCCGAGAAGGTGGAGCAGGATCCGCTCTATCCGGGCATCATCAACGCCTCGCGCTCGGAACCGGAACCGACCGGCGCCGACGCGATCTCGGCCGCCGCCCGCCAGATCGGCGAGACGCTGAAGCTGTCGGCGATCGTCACCTACACCTCGTCCGGCACGACCGGCCTTCGCGCCGCGCGCGAGCGGCCGCAACTGCCGATCATCTCGCTGACGCCCGTGCTCGAGACGGCGCGGCGGCTGACCATCGTCTGGGGCCAGCATTGCGTCGTCACGCCCGACGCGGTCAATCTCGACGACATGGTCGACCGCGCCTGCCGCATTGCCTTCGACGAGGGGTTCGGCAAGGCCGGCGACCGCATCATCGTCACCGCCGGCGTGCCGCTCCGCACGCCCGGCGCCACCAACATGCTGCGCATCGCCTATATCGGCTCGGACGGGATGAACGGGCTGTAGGCGGCCTCTACGGCGCCGGCTTCAGTTCCGGCTCTTCTGTCGGCGCCTTCTCGTCCACGCAGATGCCGACGCCGAAATTGTCGGCGGCGATGCGCTCTTCCACGGCCCGTCCGGCTGCCTGGAGATCGATAGACGAATCGCCGGCGACCTTCTCGATCGCCGCCACGGCCAGATCCGTTGCGATCCAGTCCGGCTTGTGGCCGAGAT
>JAUYMV010000263.1 GCA_030698645.1 Mesorhizobium sp. | reverse complement strand
TGTCGCACGGCGCGGCGCAATGCGGCATCTGCACGCCCGGCTTGCTGGTCTCCGCCACCGCCCTCCTCGAGCGCAGCCCCCGCCCGAGCGAGACCGAGGTGGCCGATGCGCTGGGCGGCGTGCTCTGCCGCTGCACCGGCTACCGCAAGATCATCCGGGCCATCATGGGCGCGCATGTGTTCGGCGAGACGACTGCTGTCGCGCCTGCCCCTCATCCCCCTGCCGGGACCTTCTCCCCGCAGGCGGGGAGAAGGGATCTAGCCGCAACGCCGATGCCCCCCTCTCCCCGTTGTTCACGGGGAGAGGGTAAGGGTGAGGGGCATCTCGGCGATGCAGGCCTCACCATCCCCCTCGACTTCCGCCTGCCCCCCTCCGGCCACGCCATCGGCGCCTCGCCGATCCGCCTCGACGGCGTCGCCAAGGTCACCGGCGCCGACCGCTTCGGCGCCGACGCGCGTCCCGCGGACGCGCTTTCGGTCCTCGTCGTCCGCTCGCCACACTGGCGCGCCACCTTCGCGCTCGGCGACCTCGGCGCCTTCGTCGCGGCGCGTCCCGGCCTCGTCGCCGTCTTCACCGCGAGCGATATCCCGGGCGTCAACTGCTTCGGCGTCATCGGTCCGTTTTCCGACCAGCCGGTGCTGGCCGACGGTTTCGTCCGCTTCCGCGGCGAGGCGGTCGCGCTGATCGCCGGCGAGGCCGACGCCATCTCCGATTTTGATATCGCGGAATTCCCGATCGCCTGGTCGCCTTTGCCGCACACGCTCGACCCGGCCGAAGCGCTCGCCGAGGGCGCCGACCTGCTGCACGCCACCCGCGCCGGCAATATCCTGATCCAGGGTCTCGTCGAGCGCGGCGATCCGGATGCGGCCATCGCCGCGTCGGCGGTCACCGCCACGGCCACAATCGAAACCTCCTATGTCGAGCACGCCTATATCGAGCCGGAGGCCGGCCATGCCTTCATCGATGGCGACACGCTGGTCATCGAGGCGTGCACCCAGGCGCCCGCCATCGACCGCGAGGAAACCGCGAAGGTGCTCGGCCTGCCGCTCGAGCGCGTCCGCATCGTGCCGACCTCGACCGGCGGCGGTTTCGGCTCAAAGCTCGATGTCTCTGTCCAGCCGCTGATCGGCCTCGTCGCGCTCAGGACCGGCCGGCCCGCCGCACTCGCCTACACGCGCGCCGAATCGATGATGTCGACCACCAAGCGCCACCCGGCCAGGATGCGGGCCACCATCGGCGCCGATGCTGCGGGAAAGATCACCGGAATGGTCTTTTCCGGCGACTTCAACACCGGCGCCTATGCCAGTTGGGGCCCGACGGTCGCCAACCGCGTGCCGGTCCACGCCTCCGGCCCCTATGTGACGCCCTGCTACCGCGCTGTCGGCCGCGCCATCCACACCAACGGCCCGGTCTCCGGCGCCTTTCGCGGCTTCGGCGTGCCGCAGGCGACCATCATGCAGGAGGCGCTCTACGACGAACTCGCCGACAAGTTGGGCCAGGACCGGCTCGCCTTCCGCCTCGCCAATGCGCTGCGCGACGGCGACAGAACCGTCACCGGCCAGCATCTGGCGTCCGGCGTGGGCATCGTCGCCTGCCTGGAGCAGCTTGCGTCGCACTGGTCGCGCGCGCTGGCCGACGCCGCCGCCTTCAACGCCGGTCACGCGCACGTCAAGCGCGGCGTCGGCATCGCGTCGTGCTGGTATGGCTGCGGCAACACCGGCCTCGCCAATCCCTCGACCATCCGGATCGGCATTTCGTCGTCCGGCCGCCTCGTCCTGCACCAGGGCGCGGTCGACATCGGCCAGGGTTCCAACACGGTGATCGCCCAGATCGCCGCCGACGCGCTCGGCCTGCCGCTCGGCCAGTTCGAACTCGTCGGCGCCGACACGGCCCTGACGCCGGACGCCGGCAAGACCTCCGCCTCGCGCCAGACCTTCGTCACCGGCAAGGCGGCGGAGAAATCCGGCAAGGCGCTGCGCGAGGCCATCCTCCGGTTCGCCAATGTCTCAGGCAAGGCGACACTTACGCTCGAAGGCGCCACCCTGACCGTCCGCGAAGGCGAGGCGCTGCGCCGCATCGATCTGGCAAATCTGCCCCTCGATGCCCGCGGCTACGTCTTTTCCGCCGAGGAAACCTACGATCCCCCGACCGTTCCGCTCGACGCGAAAGGGCAGGGCAGCCCCTATGCCGTCTACGGCTATGGCGCCCAGATCGCCGAACTCGAGGTCGATCTGAGGCTCGGCACCGTGAAGCTGATAAAAATCACCGCCGCGCACGATGTCGGCCGCGCCATCAACCCGCTGCTCGTCGAAGGCCAGATCGAGGGCGGCATCGCGCAGGGCATCGGCATGGCCCTTATGGAGGAATATGTCCCCGGCCGCACCGAGAACCTGCACGACTACCTGATCCCGACCATCGGCGACGTGCCGCCGATCGAGTCGATCCTGATTGAGATCGCCGACGCGGAAGGCCCCTCCGGCGCCAAGGGTCTCGGCGAACACGTCCTGATCCCGACCGCGCCGGCCATTCTCAACGCCATCCGCCACGCCACCGGCGTCGCCATAAGGCGCGTCCCGGCGACCCCGACGCGGATTCTGGCTGCCATCGTGGCGGGGAAGGGGGCTGGCGATGCGTGAGCTTTGCTTCCCTGTCGACTTCCCTTACCCCCACCCCCAACCCCTCCCCTCAAGGGGGAGGGGGGTCGGAAACGCCGCGCTTCGATCTTCGACGGATCGTCAGACGGCGCCAACGTGGGCGCCCCCCTCCCCCTTGAGGGGAGGGGTACGGGGTGGGGGTAGCGGCGTCTCAAGCCTGCAGCATGGTTCCTTCCTGCAAGCACTGCCCTCAGCGAGTTCGCCCCCATGAATGAACTCGTCGAACGCTTCGAAACCCACGACCCCGGCGAAAAAATCGCCGCCGAGAAGCTGCGTTGCGATGCCTGCCCCGTCATGTGCTACATCGCCGAAGGCCGCACCGGCGCCTGCGACCGATACGGCAATTTCGGCGGCCGCATCACCCGCTGCGACCCGCTCACCATCCTCGACCACGCCGTCGAGACCGGCACCCCGCTGGTCGCCTTCGACAAAGGCGAGAGCTGGAATGGCAACCCGGTCAATACCGACCGCCGCTTCGTCACTGCGATTGGCGCCGGCACCACCTATCCGGACTACAAGCCAGCCCCCTTCATCGTCTCCCAGGAGGTCGAGGGCGTCGATCTGGTGACGGTCGTGACCGAGGGCATCTTCTCCTATTGCGGCGTCAAGGTGAAGATCGACACCGACCGCCACATCGGCCCGGAAACCGCCATCGTCCGGGCCCAGGGCGAACCGGTCGGCCATGTCACCACCGGCGAATATGGCTCGCAGATGCTGTCGCTCGGCGGCGTCCACCATCTGACCGGCGGCTCGAAGTCCGAAGGCCGCGTCACCTGCGCGACGCTTCTCGATCTCTGCAACAAAAGGCCCGTCGAGCTTGCCATCGATGGCGGCGAGACGCTGGTCGTGCAGGCCGGCCAGCCGCCGGTCATCGGCGGCAAGGTCGAACGCCGCATGCGCGTCGGCTGCGGCTCGGCCACCATCGGCATGTTCGCCACGCAGTGGCAGGGCCTCGTCGACGAGGTGGTGGTGGTCGACGACCACATCACCGGCGTCGTCTCCGAGCACCAGGCCGGAAAAGTCCTCGGCTGGCCCGACACGGGCATCAAGATCCTCGGCCGCCGCTCGACGCCTGGCCGCTATTTCAAGGTGTCGGAACCCGGCCTCGGCTGGGGCGGCACGACCATATCCGATCCGCTGGAAATCCTCGGCGACTGGAACGAGAAGAAGGGCGCGCGGCCCGGCCTGTCGATCCTGATGGTGTCGACCACCGGCGAGCATTTCGGCTATTTCGAGCTCGACGCCGCGCTTCGCCCGGTCGCGCGGCCATTCCCCGAGCGCCTGCGCAAGAGCGTCGAGCTGATCGCCGACAACAGCGAGCCGGCGCTTTGCACCGTGCTCTTCGTCGGCGGCGCCGGCGGCTCGCTGCGCGCCGGCGTCACGGAGAACCCGGTCAATCTCACGCGCTCGGTGCACCGGCTGGAAACCTACGTCACCTGCGGCGGCGCGCCGGTCTATGTCTGGCCGGGCGGCGGCATCACGCTGATGGTCGACGTCACGCGCCTGCCCGACAACGCCTTCGGCTACGTGCCGACCCCGGCCCTCGTCGCCCCGATCGAGTTCACGCTCCGCCGCGACCTCTACGAGCGCCTCGGCGGCTACATGGCCGAGATCCGCACCGTCGACGACGTGCTGGCGAGGGGCGGCGAGTTCCACAATCCGCGCGTCGCGGGCGCGGCGCCTGCCGGCAATCCGCATCCGCCTTCGGCTCAGCGCCGCCGCGATCGGGACACGCGCTGATGCCCGGCCCGCAGATCTCGCTGCTCCCCGATGGCCGCCGGCTGCACATGAACCACGGCCCGATCGACCTCATCGTCGAGGCCTTCGGCGAGCCGACCGAGGTCAAGGCCGCCTACGCGCAGGCCGCGGCGCGCTTCCAGACCATCCTCACCGAGCTCGTCGCCGAACTCCCCGACCTCCGCCGCCGGGCCGGGGCAACTGTCCGCGCCTTCGCCGGTTCGACCGCCCTGCGCATGGAACGCGCCGTCGTGCCGCTGGCCGAAGATGCCTCTCCGCCGCGCGCCACCCGGAAGTCTGAAGATACCTCTGCGCCGAGTTCAACGCAGCGGACCGGAGACAATTCCGCGCCGGACTTGCCGCCGCGCACCGTTCGCTTCATCACCCCCATGGCCGCCGTCGCGGGTGCCGTCGCCGACGAGATGCTGGCGGCCATGACGGCCCGCCGCGCGCTCTCCCGCGCCTATGTCAACGACGGCGGCGACATCGCCCTGCACCTGGCGCCCGGCGAGTCCCTGAAGCTCGCCATCGCCGGCGCCGGCCACGGCCTCGCCGACCGTATCGCCATCCACCATGCCGACCCCGTCCGCGGCATCGCCACCAGCGGCTGGCGCGGCCGCTCGTTTTCGCTGGGTATCGCCGACGCCGTCACCGTGCTGGCGCGAACCGCCGCCGCCGCCGACGCCGCCGCGACGATCATCGCCAACGCCGTCGACCTGCCCGGCCACCCGGCAATCACCCGCGCGCCGGCCGACACGCTGCAGCCCGATACCGATTTGGGTGCGCGCCTTGTTACCACCGCCGTTGGCGCGCTCACCCCCGACGAGATCGCGCAAGCCCTGTCGCGCGGGGCCGCGGTCGCGCAGGACCTGGCCGACCGTGGCCTCATCGCGGGCGCCGCGCTGTTCCTGGCCGGCGAGGCGAGGGTGGTTGGCATACCTGGCCAATTGCTCATGTCAGCGCAGACCCCCTCACCGGTTTGCTTCGCAAACCACCTCTCCCCCACTCCGTTGGGGCGAGGAACCGCGTCCATGGCGGCCGACGAAAACGCTGCAAGACCGAGCGCGACGACGAGGTGCGTTTCCTCTCCCCCATTTCATGGGGGAGAGGTGGCGAGCGCAGCGAGCCGGTGAGGGGGGCAGCGCGGACGGCGCAAGAATAAAAACACGCCGAGACACAAACCAATCAGCCACCCACACAAGGCCCCCGCCCAAGAGCAAAACACACCGAGGAAACCATGCCCGACTTCCCCATCCGCAAGATCGTCGTGCTCGTCGAGGACATGTTCCACGATGGCGGTCCCGCGCCCGCATCCCCGCGCCGCCGCGCCGCCGCCATGGCGCTGGTGAAGAACCCCTTCGCAGGCCGCTACGAGCCCCTCCTGCAGCCGGCCATGGAAGACCTGAAACCGCTCGGCGCCGAGCTGACCGAGCGGCTGATCGCCGCGCTCGGCGGCGACACGTCGCTGATCGACGGCTACGGCAAGGGCGCCATCGTCGGTTCAGCCGGCGAGATCGAGCATGGCGCGCTGTGGCACGTGCCGGGCGGTTATGCCATGCGCGACCGGATTTCGCCGAGCCGGGCGATCGTGCCGTCGGCCATGAAGGTCGGCGGCTTCGGCGCGTCGCTCGACGTTCCCCTTGGCCACGTCAACGCCGCCTATGTGCGCAGCCATTTCGACGCCATCACGGTCGGCATCCCCGACGGCCCGCGCGCCGACGAGATACTGTTCTGCCTCGCCATGTGCGTCGGCGGCCGCATTCATTCGCGCATGGGCGGGCTGGAGGCAGCCGACGTCAAGGGGGAGGACGGCCTCAGATGATCGCCGAGGACAACATCCTCAAGCTGGTCGACGCCGACGCGCCGGACGACGGCTACCGCTTGCAGGACCAGGTCGGTTTCGTGCTGCGCAAGGCGCACCAGCGCCATGTCGCGATCTTCGCGTCAAGAATCTCCGACCTGACCCCGCCGCAGTTCGCGGCCCTCGCCAAGCTCGCCGATGTCGGCGACTGCTCGCAGAACCAGCTCGGCCAGCTGATCGCCATGGACGCCGCCACCATCAAGGGCGTCATCGACCGCCTGAAGGCGCGTAATCTCGTCTCGCTCGCCGCCCACGACGAGGACCGCCGTCGCCTCGTCGTCACCCTGACGCCCGAAGGCCGCGCCACGCTCGACAAGCTGGTGCCGCTGGCGCTGGAGATAACAGCGGAAACGCTGGCCCCGCTCAACGCCAAGGAAGCGGCCACGCTGTTGAAGCTGCTGGCGAAGTTGACGTAGCGCCACGCCCTTCTACCTCCCCCTTGTGGGGAGGTCGTCCCGCAGGGCCGGGTGGGGGTTCTCGTGGAGCGCTGACCAAATCCATTGCGCCTACCTCGTCCCCCGCAGGGCCGGGTTGGGGGTCGACGCATCCGGCCTAGAAAGCCACCCCAAACCGCTCCCGCGCCTCCTCCTCCGTATAATACCCCATCGCCACATCATGCCGCACCAGCGCCGGGTCGCGCGCCTTCGGGTCGCCATAGCCCCCGCCGCCCGGCGTCTTCACCCGCACCCGGTCGCCAGCCTTCAGCGGTATGTCCTGCTCCTTCGACAGATGCGGCGGGACATGCGCCTCGCCGCCGCGAAACACCGTCACCCGGTTGACCCCGCCGTCCGCGCCGCCGAGCGCGCCGAGCGGACCGGTGCGGCCATGGTCCATGACGAAGGACGCCCGCGCCTCGCCGCGCAGCAGCTCGACCTCGTAGGCCAGGCCGAAACCGCCGCGATGCTTGCCCGCGCCACCCGACCCTTCGCGCAGCGCGTAGTGCCGGTACAGAACCGGAAAAGCCTGCTCCATGATCTCGACCGGCGGTGATTTGGATATGCCGATGGTCGAGCAGCCGTTCGAGAGGCCGTCATGGCCGGCATTGCCGCCATAGCCGCCACCCGAGATTTGGTACATGACGAAGTCGCGGCCCCGCGCCGGATCGTGGCCGCCGAGCGCGAAATTGCCGCTCGAGCCGGCCGGCGCGGCGGTCACCTTGTCCGGCAGCGCCTGCACCATCGCGGCGAAGACGGCTTCGGCGATGCGCTGTGACACCTCCGCCGCGCAACCCGAAACGGGGCGGGGATATTTCGCGTCGAGGAATGTGCCCTCGGGTCTGAGCACCGTCAGCGGCTCGAACGCGCCGGCGCTGATCGGCACGTCGGGGAAGATGTGGCGCATGGCGAGATAGACGGACGACAGCGTGGTGGCGAGGACGCTGTTCATC
>JAUYMV010000261.1 GCA_030698645.1 Mesorhizobium sp. | reverse complement strand
AACGTCGCGTAGCGCCGAGAAGACGTCGAGCGCCCGCCGGGTCAGGCGACCCGAGGACGGCGCATAGACGAAGCGCTCCGCGCTCATCAACTGCGTGCCGGCGAGCGTCGTACGCTCGGAGACGGCGTTGACGATGCCGAGGCCGGCGAGTGCCGCCCGGGCCTCCGCGAAATCGTTGCGGATGACGCTGACGAAGCCCGGCACCATCAAGCCCTTCGGCCCGACGATCTCACGGCTGCGCGTGGTGATCTGGCCGGCGATGTTGAACGCGTCGAAACCGGCGAACTCCTGCGTCTTCACCGGGAAGGCGCAGCTCTCGTCGGAGACCGGTTGCTGCTGCTGGTTTCCGGCTGCGGAGGTGAAGCTCTCGCTGGTCTTGCGCAGATAGGAACTGCCGTCGCCCACCGGCACGGCTTCCCATACCGCGCTCTGGCACTTCAGCAGGACGCCGGGGACCGGCAGCTTCTGGGTGCGCGTGGTGGTCGAAAGCGAGTGCTGGAACGGCTGGTTCGGATCGAGCGTCGCGGTGTCCGCGGCGCTCGCCACGAGCTGCGCCTCGGGCTGGACCGTGTAGGTCTTCGATATCTTCAGCTTGCCGGCAAGATGCAGGTCGACCGCCGTGTCGGCGAAGGTATAGTACTGCTCGTTCGCATAGGAGCTGCGCTGCGTGGTGCCGCCGCCGGCGGCGAACTCGTCGCCATAAGTCACCTTCTCCACCTCGGAGAAGCCGATGAACCGGCTGTTGATCACGTCGAAGAACGGCCGGTGATAGAAATACTCCTCGGTCTGCACCAGGTCGCGGGGCAGACCGGGCACGCCCTCTGAGGTGACCAGCTGCTTGGCGAGCACGACGGGGAAATGCAGCTTGGTGAACGGATGCGCGTTCGCCTTGTCACGCAGCATCTCGTCGGTCGAGGTGGCATAGCGCACGTCGTGGCGCCGGCCCGAGCCGAACTCGACCGTGGTCAGCAGGTTGGCCTTGGTGAGCTGGGTGTCTCCGCTGCGGTTGAAGTCGATCACGACGACCGCCTTGACGTCATTGCCGGCCGGCTGCTGGAAGACCAGGATTTCCGACTGGCCGTCAGCGTCGAGGTCGACGACGCGGCTCCTGAATGACGCCGTGTTGCTGCCGACCTGGACGCGAAGATTGAGCGCGATGTCGACCGGGCTGTTCAGGAAGGTGCCGTCGCCGAAGCCGAGCCAGACGCGCAGTTCGTCGGTGCGGTTGCCCATGCTGGCGAAATCCATGATGCCGTCGCCATTGGCGTCGACATACCACATGGTCTCGAGCCGGTCGGTCGGCTGCATGCCGGCGACCTCGGTGAAGCTGCCCGTGCCGCAGATCGGATCGTTGGCTTGGCTGTCGCCGAAGAGAAGCTCGGCGGGGTCCTGCGAAAAGATGGTGCCGCGGTTTTCATAGACGCAGAAGCCCTGTCGCGCCGGCTGGATGACCACCAGGTCCGGCAGCCGGTCGCCGTTGATGTCGGTGACGCGGGTGTTGCGCGCCGACAGCGCCGAGGCGTCCTGGGAAGCGAAGGGGAACCTCTTCTGCAGCGCGCCGAAGTTAATGCGGTGCTCGCCGTCGGGCTGGCGTCGCGTCAGGTTCAGGAAGATCAGCCATTCGGTCTGGCCGTCGGCGTTGAGCCGGGTCGACACGATGTCCGACTGGCCGTCCATGTTGACGTCCATGAACCGGCTGCGGCCGTTTTCGAACAGCGACGGCGAGATGCCGGGAAGCGAGATCTCGCGACCGATATAGGTCAGGTTGCCGGCCGAATCGCCGGCATAGATGTAGATGACGTCGTCGCCGATCTCGACCATGTCGACATAGGAATCGCCGTAGATGTCGGCGAACTGGAAGCGATTGTCGGACAGGCGCGGGATCACGTCGGTGCGCATGCCAGAATTGCTCAGTCGGCTCAGCAGGAGCTCCCTGCTCTGCGAGAACGAACTGTCGAGCGAGCCTTCGCCGAGGAGCACGCGCGCGCCTTCGGCGCTCGACTGCACGATGTCGACCAGCGCATCCATGTCCATGTCGGCAAGCTCGAAATTGTTCGGCGGCAGGTCGCCCGCGAAGGCGAGCCTGGGCGCTTCGTAGACGACGTCCCGGCCGGCAAGATCGGCCGACGTCCAGGACGAGTAGCTCAGCATGATCGGCGGCAGCGTCTCCGTCTCGGCCGAAAGCGGTTGATCGCCATTGTCGCCGAAGCGGTAGATGGCGCGGAGCTGATCGAGGACGTTGATCGACTTGGAATCGATCTGCGGCCCGAGGTCCGCCTCGGCCTGCGCGAGACAGTCCGGATGGGCGCGCACCTTGAAGCCGTCATCGGCATCGCCGGAGCGGCCGATATAGCCGAGGCACCAGCGATTGAAGACATCGCCGTCGAAGCTCATGGTGATGCGGCCATAGAGCCGGCTGTTGACCTGGCGCGCGCCGGTGGCGTTGCTGACGAGGTTGGCCTGCGTCTCGAGCAGTTCGAAACCGTATTTGCTGTGGCCGCCCGCGAAGGACACCTCCTTCAGATAGGAGCGATTGCCGTGCTTGACGTAGTCATAGCTGATCGCGTCGCGATCGGGATTGGTCTCGAGGACGAGCGGCCAGCGCGTGACATAGGGCGCCGAGCTTTCGAATGCCCCTTCGGCAACCGCCGGATCGCCGCTGAAATACTGCCGCGTCCCGTCGGGCCCCAGCATCTCGAAACCGGACGGTAGCGTGACCGTCCGGGCCTCGCCCAGCGGTCCGAGCACCGGCACCGGGAAGGGCTGGCCGCGATAGGTAATCTGGATGAACTCCTCGGCGAATTCCGGCCGGTAGCGCAGCCCGCTCCCGTCCTCGGTCTTGCCGAGGAACACCAGCCGCTGGCCCGCCAGGCTCAGTCGGTTGAAGAAATCCCCATCCGGGCGGAAGCCGCCGATCGACGTGCCGAGATCGTCGTTCATGGCGATCGACGGAACATTCAGGTCCCAGCCAATGCCCATGCCGCTGCCGCTGTCGCCGGAGAACTGGCTGTAGGTGAGCTTGATCGAGGGCAGGTGCTTGCCGCGTGTCGGCAGTTCGGGGAAGGGAAGCGAGAAGTTCGCCGAGCCGGTATTCATGTTGAGCCCGAAGGAGCCCTCCTCGCGCGTCACCGTGCCGCCCGCCGAGGGAAGCTGGACGACGCTGGAGGCCGATTTGTCCTGGGCTTGGGCGCTGGCCGCGGCGAGGCCGAGCAGGGCGGACGTTGCGAGAAGCTTGAAACCGATTTGTCGAATTGGGTTTTTCATTGTCGCATTCCTAAAAGGATTGATCTGAATCAGATATTTGGCAGGCAATCGTTCAGCCGCCGAACGGGCGCGGGTTGAGCACGTGCGGCCGAATGGTCTCGTTGAGAATGAAATTGTCGTGCAGCACTGAATTGAGGACCCAGCCGAATATCGGCTCGCGCCTGCAGGCGTCGACGATCGGTGGCGGCGGAAAGATCATGATGACCGGGAGGTCGCAGACGGGATTTCCCTTCAGATACGGATTGCGCGGGAACAGGCCGTTGACGCCCTCGCCGGTTGCGATCTGGTTGGAGCGCAGGTCGAGATAGGTCAGGTTCGCGAGGTTGTTCAGCGCCCGTGCGTCGCGGATGCGGTTGTCGTCGAGGCGCAGCGAGACGAGACTCGCCTTGGGCTGCAGCGCCTGCACGAACACGATGCGATTCAGGTTGAGCGTCAGGTTCTTGAGAACCGCGGACTGCAGCGTCGGGATCGCCTCGATCCTGTTCTTCCCCAGGTTGAGCGTGACCAGGCGCGTCAGATTGCGCACCGGGCTGGCATCGACGATGCGATTGTCGTACATCGTCAGACTGGTCAGGTCGCTGAAGAAGCGCACCGGATCGATCGAGCTCAGATTCGTCTTGTTCAGGTTGAGCGTCTGGACCGTGCGCGCCCAGTTGGCGACCGCGGGGCAGTTCTTCGGGTCGATGCCGTCGGCGACCAGCCGCGGCTCGATGGCCAGCATGAACGGTCGCGCCTCGAGCAGAGCGAACGTGTCCAGCCTGTGCACCAGACAGTAGTCATCTATATCGGTGTAGTTGATGTTGAGGCCGGCGAGCTGTGCGGTGGCGAGAAGCGGCAGGCTGGCGAGCGGGCGGATGTTGGCGATTTGTGTGTTGGCGATCTGAATGGACCTGAGCTGCGCCAGCCCGCCAATGAGGCCAAGCGAGGAGATGGGGTTGCCCGTCAGGTTGAGGACCTCCAGCGACGTCATCGTCCCAATGTCGGCCAGCGACGTGATCTGGTTCCCGGACAGGTCGAGCAAAAATACGCGGGTCAACGACCTCAGCGGGGCGACGTTGATCAGGGCGTTCTGACGCAGATCGAGCCGGCGCGCGTTCTCGAAGATCGGGAAGTAGTCGACGCTGGTCAAACCGAGGTTGCGAAGCGTGACGTCCGTTGCCCGCTTGAGCGCCTCGGCCGCGTGCAGGCATTTGTCCTGACCGGCGAAGGTCATCAGCGCGGAAATCTCCGCGCCTTGCGGGGCCGTCAGCATTCCGGCGTGATTGCGCACCAGGCAGGCGCCCACGAATCGCGACGCATCGACCGGATTGGCGCTGAGATCGAGCGCCGTGAGATTGATGAGCCGCGCCAGACCGTCGATCTTGACGATGCTGTTGCCGCTGAGATTGAGCGTGGCCAGCCCGTTCATGACGGTCAGCGGATCGGCGTCGACGATGGCGTTGGAGGAAAGGTTGAGCGTGGTGAGGTTGGGGATCAGTGCGACAGGGCGCACGTCGCTGATCATCTTGCTGCTGAGGTCGAGCGACGGGCTGGAGTTGAGCGCGGCGGCCGCGGCGTCGCAACTCTGTGCGCCGGACTGGGCGATCATCGCCCGGATGGTGAAGCCGAAGGGCGTGGCGTCGGCGCGGTGCAGCACGCAGGTCTCGGCAAAGGTCAGCGTCGCGTTGCCGAAGATCGGGTTGCCGGCGAGCAAAATTTCAGTCGATTCGGCGAACTGGCTGAGTGCTTCGATGGATTCGATCCTGTTGTTGGAGAGATTCAGGCTTCGCAGCACACTGAGGCCGGTCAGCGGTTCGATACCGGCTCCGGTCACCAGATTGTTTGCGAGATCGAGCGAGATCAGCGCGCGGAGGAAGCGCAGCGGAGAGACGTCGGAGATCTGGTTGCCGGCGAGGTGCAGTCGGGTCAATGCGACGTTCGACGACAGCGGCCTCAGATTGCCGATCAGATTGGCCGAAAGGTCGAGTTCGGTCAGGGCGCTCAAGAGCGACAGCGGCGCGAGATTGGCGATCTTGTTGCCGGAGAGATCGAGGAATGTCAGGGCGCGCAATGCGCCGAGCGGTGCGAGCTCGGAAATCTCGTTGCCCTCCAGCACCAAGGTGGTGAGATTGGGCAGAACCGACAACGGCGCCAGTTCGGTCAGGCCAAGCCCGGAAAGATTGATCGAGTTGACCGAGGTCAGGAAGACCTGCGCCGTGGCGCATGCCGGAGCGTTGCCGCGCGCGGCCGCGCCCGCCGGCGTCGAGTCGAGGATCGCATCGACCGTCCTCGCCTCGGCTTCCGTCAGGTTGGTCTTGGTGCACCAGGCGGCAAAACTCTCCGGTCGCACATCGAAGGGCGCGCCGGCGATGCAGTCGATGTCGTAGAGGGCGTCGCCGAAGAAGGGTCTCGGATCGGCGTTGATGGCGTTGGCGAGATCGACCTTCAGCGCCTCTACCAGACCGGCGCAGCGCGGCCTGTAAAGCCGGCCCGTATAGGTGGTCGAGTCGAAACCGGCCGGGAACTGCAGGTAGTGGTTCAGCCCGGTTTCGTCCGAAAAGGCGAAGACCTTGATCCTGTAGTTGGCGGCATCCGGACAGAGGAGCGGGTTGTCCTGCGGCGCGGCGGCTGTGATTTCGGGATCGATGGCCGAGAAAACACCGGCCGGCGTGGACAGGAAGCCCAGCCCGCGGATCATGGCCTCCTCGTCGGACTGCGCCTGGCAGCGCAGGCGGTAGCCGCGCTGATTGGTGATCAGCAGCGGGAAATGCAACCGGGTGTCGCCCGGCGTCAGGTCGACATTTTCGACCAGCACCAGCTTCGGCTGCTCAGCCGATGCGGCGCCGGCGCTGGCCAGGACCAGCAGTATCCCGAT
>JAUYMV010000238.1 GCA_030698645.1 Mesorhizobium sp. | reverse complement strand
GCCGTCGCGAAGGAGAGCGACAAAGGCAGGCTGCGGCCGGTGGTGCTCGCGGGGCTCAGCGCATCGCTGAACGCGATCAGGCCCGGGGTCGCCCCGAGCAGCGGGTTGGTGGGCCGCTTGTAGCCGAAAAGGCTCCAGTTGCGCCGCCGCGACGACTCCCCGATCACCACGATGTAGACTTCCTCGGCCGGCCGGCCTGCCTCGCGCCTGGCCTTGAAGCTGAACCGGTCGCGCTCCGCCTTCAAACGTAGCAATTCGTCTTGCGAGGCGAGTGTCGCGGCAAAGCCGGAGATCGTATGCGTCAGCGGATTGACGCCGAGATAGGCGGTGTAGTGCTCCAGAATGCGCGTCGGCAGGTAGATGTCGCGCTCGCTGCCGAAGGCGATGAGTTCGGCCGTCAGCAGTCCAAATGGAACCAGCAGCGCGGCGCTGCCGATCATCAGCCTCTGGCCGAGCCGGAGATCGTCGAGCTTTTTCTTGAACCAGGCGAGGACGCAGAAGAACGCAACGACCAGTCCGCCGAGCAGGAAAAGGCCGGCGTGTTCGGTCGCGAATTCGCGCGCCTCCATCGGATCGACATAAAAGACCGCCTCGACGGCGCCCAGCGAGATGAGCCCGCCGAACGCGACGATGTGGACGATCTCGACCATGTTCAGCAGCAGGATCGGCAAACCGATCAGCACTTGCAGCCAGACCGGACGCACCAGCGTGAAGATGGCGCAGAAGAAGCCGAGCGAAAGCGCGAGCGACAAGGCATTCGGCAGGTCGGGGTATTTCCAGAGGTAGACTGCCGCCGGCAGGGCGAGCATGGCGGCCTGCGCGAGGATGACGAGCGCCAGAGCCGTTCGCGCCGCGCCCGGCCGCCCGCCCGCGCGGGGGAGTTCCGTTGTCGTCATCCGCGATCCATCAACCCACAAGCCGACGTCGCATATATCCGGTTCGCTTTGCAAGCATCCGGATTGGCGCCGCCGCGCTGCGAATTGGTGGAACGGACGGGCGACGGATGCGGCGATCCCTTCGGCCAGTCGGGCGACGAACCGATGACTATCCGCCACCGCCGGCTGCGACCCGATGACGATCCGCCACAGCCGGCCGCGACCCGCCATCGTTCGAGGCGATGATGCAACTCGACGCACGGGCCTGGACTACGGCCGTTTTGCTCCGCCGAGGCGGCGGCCCGAGAGCTGCTGGTCGACCAGCACGCCGATCAGGATGACCGAGCCCATCACCGCGAAATTCAGCGAACTCGGGATGCCGAGCAGGTTGACGAGGTTCTGCAGCACCTGGAGCAGGATGGTGCCGAGCACGATGCCGATGATCGACCCTTCGCCGCCGCGCAGGCTGCAGCCGCCGAGGACGGCCGCCGCGATGGCGTAGAGCTCGTAGAAATTGCCGTGCGAGGAGGGCGAGATCGAGCGCGTGTACATGGCGAAGAAGATCGCGGCGATCG
This sequence comes from Mesorhizobium sp., assembly GCA_030698645.1. Lineage (GTDB taxonomy): Bacteria > Pseudomonadota > Alphaproteobacteria > Rhizobiales > Rhizobiaceae > Mesorhizobium_A. The sequence continues at coordinate 1,340 of JAUYMV010000238.1, read as the reverse complement.
CCGTCAGCACTGCACAGATGACGTAGGCGATGATGATGACGCGATGCGTGTTGATGCCCGAGTAGCGCGCCGCCTCCTCGTTCTTGCCGACCGCCAGCAGATGCCGGCCGAACACCGAGCGGTGCAGCACGACCCACATGATGGCGGCGACGACCAGCATCGCCATGAACGAATGCGGCACGCCCCAGGAGCGCCCCATGGTCAGCCATTCGAGGTCCGGGAAACTGACGCCGAAGGTGAAGCCGGCGGTGCCGTCGCCGGTGTAGAAGCGCGCGAAGCCGCGATAGATGAGCAGTCCGCACAGCGTCACGATGAAGGGCTGCATCTTCATCTTGGTCACCAGCAGCCCGTGCGCCAGCCCCATCAGCGCGCCGAGAACCAGCATGAGCATCAGGGCGATCGGCCACGGCACCGCATAGGTGACGACCAGATCGACGAAAAGCACGCCCAAGAGCGCGATCATCGAGCCGACCGACAGCTCGATGCCGCCGGTGATGATGACGAAGCCCTGGCCGATCGCGAACAGCCCGAACAGTCCGATCAGATTGGCCGTGTTGGCGAGGTTGACCGGCGCGATGAAGAGCGGCTGGCGGATCGCCACCAGCGTGCCGACGACGAGGATCAGGACCAGAAGGCCGACGTCTTTCCTGTTCATGCCGCCCTCAATGAACCGTTCCGCCGACCGCGAGCTGGAGCACATTGTGCTCGCTGAACGCGCTCCGGTCCAGAAAGCCGCTGATCGCGCCCTCATGCATGACGGCGATGCGGTCGCTGACGCCGATGACTTCCTCCATGTCGCTGGAGATCATCAGGATGGCAACGCCCGAGTCCGCCAGCCCGCGCATCATCTCGTAGATCTCCTTCTTGGCGCCGACGTCGACGCCGCGCGTCGGCTCGTCGAAGATCATCACGCGCGGCCGCATGGAGAGCCATTTGGCGAGCACCACCTTCTGCTGATTGCCGCCGGAGAGCGTGCCGACGCGCGTCGAGACGCCGGGAGCGCGGATGTTGAGCCGCCCGCGCTGCGCCTCGGCGTTCGCCGTCTCGCGCCGTCGCCCGACCATCCCGGCCCGCGCATAGGACGGCAGGTCCGGCAGCGAGACATTGTCGGTGATCTGGAAGTCGAGCAGCAGGCCGGACTGCTTGCGATCTTCGGGAACGAGGTAGATTCCGCGCGCGATCGCGTCGCGCGGCGTGCGCACGGCGAGCGGCTCTCCGTCGAGCCGGATCGTGCCGCCGACGAGCGCATCGATGCCGAAGACCGCGCGCGCCAGTTCCGTGCGGCCCGAGCCGACCAGCCCCGCGAGACCGAGGATTTCGCCGGAGCGCAGCGCCAGGCT
>JAUYMV010000233.1 GCA_030698645.1 Mesorhizobium sp. | reverse complement strand
CCCTAAGCGCGGCTTATAACCGGCTCGACGATCCGCGCCCATTCCGCCTCCATCCGCCGCAACTCCTGGAGGAAGTAATCGTAGAGCAACTGGGCCTGGCGCGTCATCGGACGCTGGGCCGGGACAATCAGCGCCACGTCAACCTGAAAGTCCGGATAGGCGATTGGATTGACGGTCACGCGATCATTCCGCAGTTCCTGCAAGCCGATCCAGAACGGCAGGATGGACGACCAGTCGGTCTGGCTGACGAACTCGAACCCCGCCGACATGCTGTCGATGATGATCTTGCGCTCGATGACGATCTGTCCGCTCAGGATGGCATCCTCGATCTTGGGGCGCAGGCTGTTCGCTGCCGAAGGGACGAAGAGTTTCAGGGGTGCAAGGTTGTCGAGGCGGACCGGCCGCATCGAGTTAAGCCCGCGGCGGGCGCCGGAGATCAGCGACACCGGGAAGCGGCCGATGTGCGTCGCCGCCAGGCCGAGCTGGTTGCGTGCGAACTGCCCGACATAGAAATCAAGCCCGCCCGCCGATGTCTCGGACAACAGGGCATCCGCCGTGCCGCTCGCGATATCGATGTCGATGCGTGGAAACTCGCGCGTGAAGCGCGCGAGTGCCTGCGGCAGAATCGAACGCGCGATGCCCGGGGCGAAGCCCACCGAAATCGAGCCGCTCAACCCTGCCTTGAAATCCTGCAGTTCGATCTCGGCCTCGGACACGGCCTTCAGTACCGCCAGGCAGCGATCGTAGAAGCGGCTGCCGGCGGCGGTCGGTCTCACCCCGCGCGGAGTGCGCTCGAACAGGCGGGTGCCGAGGCGCGCCTCGAGCGCGCTCATCTGCTGGCTGACGCCGGGCGCGGTACAGTTCAGCCGATTGGCTGCGCCGCTGAGCGACCCGGTCTCGCAGGCGGCGACGAAATAGCGGATCTGCCTCAGGTCCATTGTCGTATCCGATGTTAGTGAAACGTAATGCCACCCTCAGGATAATTAACTACCGCTGATAGCACCAGCCACCTTATGTTCGGTCGGTCGCACTGCGACGGGAGGAGCGCGCACCACGCGCGGAACGATACATCGAGGTTCGCAACAGCATGACCCCGCAGGAGCGGCAGGCCTGGGTTCGCCGCATGGGCGCCCGTCGGGACTGGTGGGACAGCCGCCCGGAAGACATCGTCGAGCCCGCCTGGGAGTTCGTCGACGCTCATGTGCATCTGTGGGAGGAGCGAGATTTCCCAGATCCGTCGGGTGATGTCGAGCCGGTGCGGACGAGCCGCTACATGCTGCCGGAACTCATTGCCGACGCCGGCGCCGGGCATCGGGTGACCGATTTCGTCTACGTCGAATGCGGCTCGGGATACCGCACCGCCGGACCTTCGCACCTGCGGGCGAGCGGCGAGGCCGAGTTCGCTTTGCGCCAGGCGGAGGCCTTGTCGGACGGAGACGCAGGAACGCGGATCGGCGCAGCCGTTTGCCATGCGGGCCTTGCGGATCCCGGACTCGACGAACTTCTCGACGCATATGATGCGGTGGGTGGCGGCCTCGTCAGCGGCATCAGGCAGAGCGGCGCGCGGCTGGAAGATCCTTCGACACGCCTGCTCGCAGGCGCCGCGCGACCCGGACTCTATGCCGATCCGGCCTTCCTGCGCGGCCTGGCAAGTCTTGGTGAGCGCGAGCTTACGTTCGATGCATTCCTCTTTCATTTCCAGCTCGACGAACTGGCCGAGATGTCCCGCCAGGCTCCGGACACGACGATCGTGGTCAATCACGCGGGTGCCCCGATCGGCTATACCGGCGCCGCCGGTCCCGGCGATGCCGTTTTCGACGCATGGGCCCGGCAGATCGAACGGATCGCCGACTTGCCAAATCTCGTCCTGAAACTCGGCGGCCTGGCATCGATCGTCACCGGCTACGACGCCCATTTGCGCGAGCGGCCGCCTTCGTCGGAAGAGTTTCTCGCCGAGCGCGGCGCCTATTTTCGCCATGCCATCGGCCTGTTCGGCGCCGCGCGTTGCATGTTCGAGAGCAACTTCCCGGTCGACGGCGCCTCGATCGGCTATCGGACGCTGTGGAACGCATACAAGATTCTCGCGGCGGAGCATGGCTCCGAAGATCGCCGAGCCCTCCTCGGCGAAACCGCTCGGAAGACATACCGGATCGCGGCGAGGAATGTGCATGAGGGGCGAGGAGACAACGATGCTGCCGCTTGAAGGATATCGCGTGATAGATCTCACTCACGTGCTGGCCGGCCCCTGCGCGACGCATCATCTATGCTGCCTTGGCGCCGAGGTGATCAAGATCGAACGGCCGGGCAGCGGCGACGCCATGCGCGCGCTCGCCATGCAGCCGGAACTCGACGGGCTTGCGCCGGGCTTCCGCGCGCTCAATGCCGGCAAGAAGTCGCTGGTCGTCGACCTGGCCGACCCGTCGGGTCGGCAATCGATCCTGGACCTGGCCAGAGGCGCCGAAATCTTCGTCGAGAATTTTCGCCCGGGCGTAGCGAAGCGGCTTGGCCTCGGCCCGGAAGACATTCGGGCGGTGCGGCCAGACGTCATCTACTGCTCGATTTCCGGTTGGGGTCAGTCCGGCGAGAACGCCTCGCGCGGCGCATACGACCATGTCATCCAGGCGGCGACCGGCATGATGATGATGCAAGGGGGAGGCGATGATGTCGCTCCGATGAAGGTCGGCTTCCCGGTCATCGACATAGCCACCGGAATCAGCGCCGCCGAGGCGATCCTGGCCGCGGTGGTGCGCCGGTTGCGTGGCGACAACGGCCCGATCACGATCGACGTCTCGATGATCGATTCGGCGATCGCGCTGATGTCCGGGCCCGCCGCGACGGTGCTGTCCACCGGTGTGCCGCCCGGACGCGTCGGAAATCGCGGCTTCGTCGGCAGCCCGGGCGCCGAGACCTTCGCCACGTCGGACGGCCACATCTCCGTTGCGGCCAACACGATGGGCCAGTTTTCGGCGCTCTGCAGGCTGCTCGGCCGGCCGGAACTCGCCGGCCCGCCCTACATCCCCGCCGGGCTCGCCAGCGAGGCGTTCCTCGCGAATGTGGCGACCGACGAATTGCGCGGCGCGCTGAACGCCGCCTTCGCCTCCGCCAGCGCCGCGGACCTGGAAACAAAGCTCAACGCGGCGTATGTTCCGGCGGCGCGCGTCCGCGACCTGCTGGAATTTCTTCGGGACCTCTATCCGAAGACGCCTGGCATCCCCGTCGACGGCGAGCCGCTCGCCTTCGGACCGGCCTTCCGGCAGGAGGGAGCGGAACGCCCGTCGCTGACGCCGGCGCCGCGTCTGGGACAGGATGCCGAACTGATGGCCGCCTACATCGGCTCCGACGCCAAGGCGGGATGACACGGATTCCCCGCAAAACCGGCTCTTCTTCTTTCTCGTCTGCTGCGTCGCCCGCGAAGCTCATTCCCGGGGCCTGCGTCCGCATTTCGCGGTTCCCTCCGGTCCGGAAAATCAGTAGGAGACGGGCAACGGAGGGATCGCATACATGTCCGCACACACTGTCCTGATCGCTGGCGGCGGCATCGGGGGCCTCGCCATGGCCCTGACGCTGCACCAGATCGGCGTGCCCTGCGTCGTGTTCGAATCGGTGCGCGAATTGCGCCCGCTCGGCGTCGGCATCAATCTGCAGCCCAATGCCGTGCGCGAACTCGAGGATCTCGGCATCGGTGCGGCAGAACTCGACCGCATCGGGCTGCCGGCCCGCGAATGGGCGCTGGTAGGCCTGAACGGCAACGACGTCTACGCCGAGCCGCGCGGCCTGCTGGCGGGCTACAAATGGCCGCAATATGCCGTGCACCGTGGCGAACTGCAGATGCTGTTCTACCGCAAGGTGGTCGAACGCATCGGACCCGGCGCCGTCCGGCTTGGCCAGCGCGTGACCGGCTACCGCAATGAGGCCGACGGCACGGTAACCGCGCTCGTCGAAGCTTCCGACGGAACTGTCTCCGAGGAAAGCGGCGCAATGCTGATCGGCGCCGACGGGCTGCATTCCGCGGTGCGGGCGCAGATGCATCCTGACCAGCCGCCGATCCATTGGGGCGGCGCGATCATGTGGCGCGGCACCAGCCCTGGCGTGCCGATCCGCGGCGGCGCTTCCTTCGTCGGGCTGGGTACGCATCGTCACCGCTTCGTCTTCTATCCGATTTCGGCGCCCGATCCCGCGACCGGCCTCGCGACCATCAACTGGATCGCCGAGGTGACGATGGATGCCTCGGAGGGATGGAAGAACAGCGGCTGGTTCAAGCCCGTGCGCATCGAGGATTTCGCCCATCATTTCGCGGGCTGGACCTATGACTGGCTGGATGTTCCCGCACTGCTGTCGCGCGCCGAGATCGCCTACGAGAACCCGATGATCGACCGCGAGCCGATCCCGACCTGGCACGACGGCAAGGTGGTGCTGATCGGCGACGCGGCGCATCCGATGTATCCGACCGGGTCGAACGGCGCGAGCCAGGCAATCGTCGACGGCCGGCTGCTCGGCGGTGTATTGATCGCGCACGGGCTCACCGCCGAGGCGCTGGCGGCCTTCGACGCGAAGCTCAGCGGGCCGATCGGACAACTGGTGCTGCGCAATCGCGGCGCGGGGCCCTTCGGCCTGCTCAACATGGTAGACGAACGCTGCGGCGGGACATTCGAGGACATCGACGACGTCATCCCGGCCGCGGAGCGCGCCGCCTTCATGGCCGGATACAAGGCCGCCGCCGGCTTCGCCGTCGAGACGCTCAACGTCGCGCCGCATACCATCGCGCCGGGCGCGAGGGTGGCGATGAAATAAGGGCCGGCGGTCGTCCGGGCGGCCGAGCTCGTCAGCCTTGCCGGTGGTTTCGCTTTCTCATTTCAGATGACGCAGTTCGGCGACGATCTGCAAGGCCAGCAATTTCGAGTATGTCCTGGATTGCGGAACGCCGCCAAGCTGGATCCAGAGCCCTTCCTGGCCGGTCGGGCGCCACGCACGGCGGATTTCGCCACCCTCATCCCATCCCCAGACCATGCCGACCTTGTCGGCCACCGCGTCCCCGAAATACTCGCGGATATCGACTTCCTGGTTATGGTAACCCGTTGCCAGCACAACGACGTCGGCCTTGAGGAGAGCTCCGTTGTCCAGCCTCGCGCCGTCCGGTTCGTAGGTGGTGATCCGCTCGTTCTGGATCAGCTTGATGCGGCCATCGACGATGTATTCCGATGCACCGACGTTGAGGTAGTAGCCGCCCCCACGGTGGATGTAGTTGGCGAAGTAGCCGCCGCCCAGATAGCCCGCGTGGGTGCGGAATCCGACCTTCTCCAGGTCCGCAAGCAGGTCCTTGTCCATTTCGCTGACGATGCGCGCGAAGTCGCGATAGCTGGCAATCGTCGCGTCGAAGTCGTTGGCGATCGCCACGACGTCGATCTCGTCGATCGGGCGACCCTCCTTGTAGAGCGCGTAGATCAGGTTCGCCGGATCGATATTGACGACCGTGGTCGGGCTGCGCTGCACCATGGTCACGTCGCATCCGCGCTGGTAGAGTTCGAGCGCGATGTCGTGCCCGCTGGTGCTGGTTCCGACCACAATCGCGCGTTTGCCGCGGTACTCGTCCGTCGGCCGAACGTCGGCCGAATGGGCGACCGTTCCCGCGAACTGGTCGAGTCCCGGCAGAGACGGAATCTTCTTGCGGCCCGACACGCCGCCCGTCGCCATGACGACGTGCTTCGGCCGGACTATGCGCTCAGCGCCATCCGGCGTTGACAGACGGACGGTCCAGTTACCCGCGGCCTCGTCGCGTTGGGCGCCCATGAAGCGGACCGAAGTCCAGACGGGCAGTTCCATCGCCAGCGCGTAGAATTCCATCCACGCCGCATACATGTCCTTCGGCACGTAGGTTGGCCAGGTTTGCGGATAGCTGACATAGGGAAAATCGATGGTGTCGATCTCGTTGTGGAGCTGGAGCGTGTGATAGCGGTTCCGCCAGATATCGCCGACCCGTGGCAACGATTCGATGACCAGCGTGCGCACGCCCATCGCCTTCAGCCGCGCAGCGATCATCAGCCCGGAATGTCCCGCGCCGACTACGAGGGCCTCCGGCTCCTCGGTATCGAAGTTGCGGTCCTGCTCCAGCCTGTCGACCCAGTTCTCGCCTTCCGCGCGGACCGCGACGCGCTCGGGACGATGCCTGCCAATCGCCTCCGGAAAGGCATTCAGCGATTGCAGGGAGGTCATCAGGCCCCAGGCGCGGTATGCGCCGTCCTGCGACTTCTCCAGTCGGACCAGAGCGCTGCCCGTGCCCAGCGCGGTGACGAAATCCACGAAGACCTCGATGACCTTTCGCCCCGAGCGCGTCATGAACTTCGGGGCGCTGTAGTCCAGGTGGAGCCTGTAATCACGGACCCCTTTGGCCCGGCCTTCCGCAATCAGCGTGGACGCGATGACATGCGGGCCCTTCAGCGCGCGAAAATCCCACTGGTGAGCCAGCAGGTCGCGCCAGTAGCCGTCTGGCGCCAGCAAATCTTCGAGGTCTGCCTGATCCGCGCGTTCGAGCGCATCGTTGAACCGGTCCAGCCAGTCCTCGGCGATCTGGCGTTCCTGCGCTGGCTCGGTGACGTCAAACTGGACAGCTCGGTTCATCGGGTCACTCCTCAGTGAAAGGTCCGTCCGCCATCGACCGCGAGCGTGGTGCCGGTGATGAAGGAAGACGCGTTCGAAGTCAGGAACAAGGCGGCCTGGGCAACCTCATCGTCGCGCCCGAGCCGGCCAAGTGCATAGCGCTGCAGCGTCTGCTGCAGTTGATTGTGGTTCGGCAGCATCGCCGTCATTGGCGTATCGATCAGCCCCGGACAGATGGTGTTGACCCGAATTGCCGGCGCGAATTCCATCGCGAGCGCCTTGCCGAGCGTGATCAGCGCGCCCTTCGACGTGGCGTAGGCGGCGCGGTTCGGGAACGGCGAGAGACCGGTCGCAGACGACAGATTGACGATCGTCGAACCGTCGCAGGCACGCAGATGGCGTTCGGCCGCGCGACACAAGAAGAAAGGCGCATCCAGGTTGACGGCCATCACTTCGCGCCAGCGAGCGGCCGTGATCTCGGACACGGGACCGGCTGAATGAATTCCGGCCGCGTTGACCAGTCCATCGAGATGCCCGAGCCGCGCGACGGCGGCGTCGACCAGGGCGCCGATCCGCTCGGTGTCGCGCAGGTCGCAGACGAAGGCTTCCGCGCCAATCTCGGCCGCTATGGCTTCAAGCTCCGGCGCCTTGACGTCGATGAGGGCAAGCCGGGCGCCTTCGGCCGCGAACAGGCGGGCGATGGCGCGACCGATACCTTGGGCCGCGCCGGTCACCAGCACGGCCCGACCGGCCAGGCGGTCCGCCGGGAGAGACTGCCGAAGGTGCTTGGGCAAAGCTTCCGTCATGCGCTCACCGCCGATGCTGCAAACGTGTCCAGTCCACGGGCACGCACCGGCACCCGAAACACCTGCTTCGGGGAGCACATGTAGAGAATGTTCCGCTTGGGTCCGCCGAAGCACAGGTTGATCACCGGCGTGTCGGTTCTGATCTTTCCGAGAAGGCGGCCGTCGCGCGCGTAGCAATGGACGCCGTCACCGGCACCGGCCCATATGCGGTCGCGATCGTCGAGCCTGATCCCATCGAAGAGACCGGCGGACGCCTCCACCACGACACCCTGATCCACCAGCGTTCCGTCTGCGGCGAGGTCGAAGCGGCGGATATGGCAGGGGTGGTCAGGGCCCATCGTGCGCGCGGAGTCCACAACGAACAGGCTTTTCTCGTCGGCCGTGAAGGCGAGTCCGTTCGGTTGCGTCATGGTCGTGATCATCGCGTCCAATTGGCCGGTCGCCGGGTCGAGGCGGTAGACATGGGCGCCGTCCTGTTCGCTTGGCGCCCGATTGCCGAAATAGTCCGTATTGATTCCGTAGTTCGGGTCCGAGAACCAGATCGTTCCGTCCGACTTCACGACCACGTCGTTGGGGCTGTTCAGCCTTCCGTCCCCATAGCGCTCCGCCAGCACCGTGACGCGACCGTCGTGTTCGGTGCGCGTCACCCGGCGTGTGCCGTGTTCGCAGGTGACGAGCCGGCCCTGGCGGTCCGCCGTATTGCCATTGGAATTGTTGGACGGCGCGCGAAAGACGCTGACATGTCCGGTGATCTCATCGAAACGCATGAGGCGATCGTTGGGGATGTCCGACCATATCAGCGTCCGCCACGCGGGGAAGTAGCAAGGGCCTTCGTTCCATCGTCCGTCGGCGAAGATCGCCTCGGGGACTTCATGATGCAGGAAAAGGGGCGCCGCCGGATCGGTGGTCTCATACGACGCTGTCATGGTGCACCTCATTGCGCGCGCCGGGTAATGCCGGCGATGCTTCGCTCGAATGACTGGAACCGCTGAGGCGCTCGAAGACCGCGAGTTGGTGCGACGACACCGGGCCAAGTCCCATGCCGAGCCGCACGATGCGCCTCAGATAGGCATTCAGACCATATTCCCAGGTCAGCCCGATGCCTCCGTGCAGGTGGATCGCGGTCTCAGCGATCTCGCGCGCGGCGCGCGGCACATAGGCAAGCATCACCTCGACCGCTTCCGCCGAGGCCGGGCCGAGGGACTTTTCGTGGGGAGCCGCATC
>JAUYMV010000227.1 GCA_030698645.1 Mesorhizobium sp. | reverse complement strand
ACCGGGTGATCCGGCACCGCGCAGGAATCCGTCGCCATAATGTTCGGATCGTCGAGATGGTTGTGCGTCAGCTCGATCATCAGCAGCGTGCCTGGCGAATAGGCGGCATAGTTCTCGTCATAGGCCGTCTTCCACGTATAGGCGCAGCCGGATTCGATGAAGACGATGACGCAGGCGATCGTTCTGCCGTCCAGGGTCAGCGTGTGGACCCGGCACAGATCCCGTTCGGCCAGTCCGTGTACCGCCTCGCGCGCGAAGGCGGCGCGGAAGCGGTCGATGGCCATGGCGGTGCGTTCGCGGCCCTTCCAGCCGGCCGCCTCGAGCGACAGGAAGGATTCGACGCCGTGGCGGATCTCGTCCGGTTGGCGGGCGACGCGGTATTCGAGGCGGCCGAGTTCGCCGAGCCTGCGCTTCTGGCGGCGGAACTCCCGGACGTGGTGCGCCTTCAGCGAATTGCGCAGATAGGCGTCGCCCTCGAGCGGGCTTTCCAGGAACGGCCGCGCATGGCGGTTGGTTTCGTTGAAGGCGAGGTTGCGGCCGATCGCGACGGTGCGCAGCAGGCTTGCCACCGGCCCGTCGAGCCGCATGTCGGGCAGCACGATGACCTTCGGCAGCTTCAGGTGCGGCCTCGCCAGCATGCCGAAGAAATCCTCGATGACCGAAACCGGGTCGTCATGGTCGATCAGCGGCGTGCCGAGCGGACCGAACGGGCTCGACCAGGCGCGCATGATCGTCACGCCGAGCGGAACGGATGGCTTCTCGACCGAAAACGGCACGAGCAGGCGCAGCCGGCTGCTTTCCTCCTCGCCGTCGCGGATGACGGCCAGCCGCACCTCGCGGTCGTCGAGACGCGGCATGGCGGGGGCCAGGAAGCGCGGGTTGAAGAATATGTTCGGCTCGATCGTGCGCACGCACAGGTGATCCAACTCCTCGACCAGGTCGAACCCGGCGGAGGCCGGGTAGATGGCGAGGCGGCGCTGCGGCCGGCCGGCGCTCAGCAGTTCGACGCGGGCAAGGCTCTGCGGCTCATGCGAGAAGCCGGCGAGGCCGGCGATCATGGCGCCCGCGGCGCTGCCGCTCATTTCCTCGAGGAGCGGGACGGCAACCATCAGTGCTTTTCCGCGATGGTCGTTCGGGGCGCCAGAATCGTCATGACGATGCCGAGCTTGCGCCAGACGGTGAAGGAGAGCGCTGCAGCCTCGAATACCATGGCGAGCGATGTGGCCGCCGCCGCGCCCCACAGTCCGATCTGCGGGATCAGAAGGACGTTGAGGCCGATATTGATCGCCAGCGTCATCGCGTAGACGGCGGCACAGACATTCTGGTTGCCGCTCATGGTGAGCAGGCTCTCGGCCGGCCCGACCGACGCGCGGGCGACGACGCCGATGATGAGCAGGAAGAGGAACGGATAGCCTTCCTCGAAGCCGGGACCGAACAGGGCCAGGACCGGCTTGCCGATGGCGAGCACGAACAGCGCCATGGCGAGCGACGGCCAGAACGTCCAGGCCACCGTCTCGCGCGCGAAGGCCGCGAGCTTGGCGATCTCGCCGCCATGCGTGATCTGCGCGTAGCTCTGGGCGACTCCCGCCTTGACCGCGAAATAGACGAAATGCACCAGGGCCAGAATCTTCACGGTGGCGTAATAGATCGCGACGTCGTGCGGGGTGAGATAGACGCCGACCATCAGGACATCGGCATTGGTGAGCAGGAAGAAGAAGCTCTCGACCAGGAAGATCGGCAGCGAGACGAGGATCCATTCCCGCAGCAGAATCTTCTTCGGCCCGGCCTCGACCTTGGCGTCGGCGCGCGCGGTGACGGTGACGAGTTGCCAGATGGTGGTCGTGTAGGTGGCGATCACCGCGGCGATCAGGGCGGTGCGCGCGGTCGGCGGATAGCCGAGCAGCAGGCCCGCCCCCATGAAGGCGAGGATCAGGACGGGGCGCACGAGATAGGTCGGCGAAAGCGCTGAAATGGCCCAGGCGTTGGCGCGCGAAATGCCCTGCACCACGTCCGACAGCGCGATCATCGGCAGGCAGACGATGCCGATCAGGAACGGAATGACGTAGTAGTTCTCCAGTTCCGGCGCCAGCAGCCAGACGATCGCCGCGCCGATCAGCGCGAACACGCTCGACGCGATCAGCACGAAGAGCCGGCTCGCCAGCATGATGCCGCGCAGTTCGTCGAACGCGCCTTTTTCGCGGTATTCCGGGATGAAGCGAATCACTGACGTATGGAATCCGAGGCAGGATAGATTGCCGACGATCACCATGGTGACCCAGACCAGCACGAAGATGCCGTATTCGAACGAGCCCATCCAGCGCGCCATGAGCACCTGGCTGACGAGGGCGATGAAGGCGCTGACGATGCGGATGGCGAAGGCGATCAGCGACATGCGGCCGGCGTCGCCGCGCGTGTCGCCGGCGAAGGCGATCGCGTCGACCTTGTGGAGCAGCGGGCGGATACGCTCCGCCATGCCGTGCGGCAGCAGGCGATCGGCGGTGGTTGCCGCGGAAAAGCGCACTCGGTACTCCTCGTCTTCCCTCAGTGCGGAAGTCTAGGACAAACTCTTTAAGAAACGGTGGTGGGACACGGCGAAGAGGCGCCGGTGCCGTCTTGACCCGGCCGTGCCGAGGCGCCGGCGCGCTGGCGTTCCGGGAGCAGATTTGGGTCACCGCCCTGTTTGGGATCAGGGCCCGGGCGAATGCCGGGCGCACGCATCGGTGGATTGACCACCCGGCGCCAAGCGCACATCAATAGGGCGACGGAGGATCGCATGGACACGGAAAATCAGTGGCGGCACATGTCGAGCGCACCCAGGGACGGCAGCCGCATCCTGGTGACGGTGCGTCCCGTCGAGCAGGGCGGCGCGGATGTCGACGTGGCCTACTGGGCGCGCGCCGACGCCTTCGGCATGGAAGGCTGGCGCGCGGCGGATTCGGCGCCCGGCGCCATTGTCGGCTATGCGGAGCCGGAGCTGAAGTGCTGGATGCCGCTGCCGAGCGCCAATACCGGCAAGATGCCGGACCTCCCGGCCCCGTTCGAGGGCGAGGAGATTGAGGTTGACGGCTCGGGGATCTGAGCGGCTTGAAGCAGGTGAACCACTGAACTAAACTAAGTAAACTTAGTTTAGGATGCCTTGCCATCGAAACGATCAACATTCACGAGGCCAAGACCCACCTTTCGCGGCTGGTCGAGAAGGCCGCGAAGGGCGAGAGCTTCATCATCGCGAAGGCCGGCCGGCCGATGGTGAAGGTCGTCGCGCTAGATGCCGAGGAGCAGCCGAAGCCGAAACGACGGATCGGTTTCATGGCCGGGGAGATCGAGGTTCCTGACGACTTCAATACCATGGGTCAGGAAGAGATAGAGCGGATGTTCTACGGCGAATGAGGCTGCTGCTTGACACCGAGCTGTTGCTCTGGATTGCTCGTGACACAGAAAAGCTGTCGAGCGAGGCCCGCAGCCTCATCGGGGCCGAGGAGAATGCGCTCTTCTTCAGCATCGCGAGCCTGTGGGAGATCGCAATCAAGCACACGCCGCGGCGTCCCGATTTCATCGTGGACGTCGCCGTCCTTCGACGCCGCCTGCTAGCCAACGATTACGGCGAACTCGCTGTCGAGGCTTCTCATGCGATCGCATTCGCCGATCTGCCCGCGATGCACAAGGATCCGTTTGACAGGATGCTGCTGACGCAGGCGATGTGTGAGAAACTCCCTCTTGTGACGACTGACGACGTTCTTCGTCGTTACGAAGGACCCATCATCCGCGTCTGATTTCAGCCCGCCTTACGCAAACGCGCCGTGGCAGTGCTTGAACTTCTTGCCCGAGCCGCACGGGCACGGCTCGTTGCGGCCGACCTTGCCCCAGGTCGAGGGGTTGTTCGGGTCGCGGTCTTCCGCCGCCACGGCGACCTCGCGTGCGAGCATCATCGTGCCGGCGCCCTCGCCGAAATCGTCCTCGCCGGTGGTGCCGTCGATGTGATGGCCGAACATGTCGGGCACTTCCGGCGGCGGCGCCTCGGCGGCCTCGCGCACCAGTTCGACGCGCATCAGCTGCGCGGTCGTCGCCTGGCGCAGGTTGACCAGCATGGCCTGGAACAGCTCGAAGGCCTCGCCCTTGTATTCGTTGAGCGGATCGCGCTGGGCATAGCCGCGGAAGCCGACGACCGAGCGCAGATGGTCGAGATTGACCAGATGCTCGCGCCACAGATGGTCGAGCGTCTGCAGCACGATCGACTTCTCGACATAGGCCATGACGTCGGGACCGAAGCGCTCGGCGCGGTCGGCGGCGGCGATATCGGCGGCGGCCGTCAGGCGCTCGCGGATGTTCTCTTCGTCGATGCCCTCTTCCATCGCCCATTCCTCGACCGGAAGATCGAGGTTGAGATTGGTGAGGACGGCCTGCTTGAGGCCCTTGACGTCCCACTGCTCGGCATAGGCGGTCTCGGGGATATGGCGCTTGACCATGTCGTCGATCATCTCGAGGCGCATTTCCTTGACGGTGTCCGCGACGCTCTCGGCATCGGCCTCCATCAGTTCGATGCGCTGCTCGAAGACCACCTTGCGCTGGTCGTTCATGACGTCGTCATATTTCAGGACGTTCTTGCGCTGGTCGAAATTGCGCGCCTCGACCTTTTTCTGCGCCTTTTCCAGAGCCTTGTTGATCCAGGGATGGATGATGGCCTCGTCTTCCTTGAGACCGAGCTTCTGCAGCATGCCGTCCATGCGCTCGGAACCGAAGATGCGCATCAGGTCGTCCTGCAGCGACAGGAAGAATTTCGAGCGGCCGGGGTCGCCCTGGCGGCCGGAGCGGCCGCGCAGCTGGTTGTCGATGCGGCGGCTTTCGTGGCGCTCGGTGGCGAGCACGTAGAGCCCGCCGGCGGCGAGCGCCTTTTCCTTGAGCCGCTGGATGTCGGCGCGGATCTCGGCTTCCTTCGCCGCGCGCTCGGGGCCTTGCGGCATGTCGGCCAGTTCCTCGGCGATGCGCATGTCGGCATTGCCGCCGAGCTGGATGTCGGTGCCGCGGCCGGCCATGTTGGTGGCGATGGTGATGACGCCCGGCTTGCCGGCCTGGGCAACGATCGCTGCCTCGCGCTCGTGGTGGCGCGCGTTCAACACGGCGAAATCGGTGAATCCGTCCTTGCGCAGCCGTTCGGCCAGCTGCTCGGACTTTTCGATGGACACCGTGCCGACCAGAACCGGCTGGCCGCGCGAATGGGCGTCGCGGATCTCGCGCACGATGGCGCGGAACTTCTCCTCGACGGTGCGGTAGACTTCGTCGTCCTCGTCGATGCGGCGGACCGGCAGATTGGTCGGGATCTCGAGCACGTCGAGCCCGTAGATGTTGCCGAACTCCTCGGCCTCGGTCGCCGCCGTGCCGGTCATGCCGGCAAGCTTCTTGTACATGCGGAAATAGTTCTGGAAGGTGATCGAGGCGAGCGTCTGGTTCTCGGGCTGGATGGCGACGTGTTCCTTGGCCTCGAGCGCCTGGTGCAGCCCCTCGGAATAGCGGCGACC
>JAUYMV010000219.1 GCA_030698645.1 Mesorhizobium sp. | reverse complement strand
CTGGTGCATGACGACATGCCCTGCTTCGACAATGCCGGGATCAGGCGCGGCAAGCCGGCGGTGCATGCCGCCTATGGCGAGCCGCTGGCATTGCTGGCCGGCGACGGCCTGATCGTGCTCGCCTTCGAGACCGTGGCGCTCGCCGCCGCGGCCGATCCGCTGCGCGCCGCGAGCCTGGCGCTGATCGTCGCGCGCGCGGTCGGCATGCCGCATGGCATCGTCGCCGGCCAGGGATGGGAAAGCGAACATGCGCCCGATCTGGCGCTCTACCAGCGCGCCAAGACCGGGTCGCTCTTCGCCGGCGCGGCGATGGCCGGCGCCGCGGCGGCCGGTCATGTGGCCGAGCCCTGGGGCATGCTCGGATACCGGCTGGGCGAAGCCTACCAGGTCGCCGACGACATCCGCGACGTGATGTGCAGCGCGCAGGACATCGGCAAGCCGGTGGGCCAGGACAGCATGCTCGGGCGGCCAAACGCGGTGCATGAGCTGGGCGTTGGCGGCGCGGCGCGGAAACTCGCCACGCTCGTCGAGGAGGCCGCCGAATCGATTCCGGACTGCCACGGAGCGGTGGCGCTGAAGGCGCAGATTCGCGCCCAGGCGAGCCGGTTCCTGCCGAAGGATGCGGCTCAGCACGCCGCGTGAACGGCTTTCATTGCGCGGCGGGGTGAAACCATGCTGTCCGCCTGGAGCGATCGGTTCAGGGATTTTCGCAACCGGAAGGTCGCCGACCCCGCCTTCCGCCGCTGGGCGAGCCGTTTCGCGCTGACCCGCCCGGTGGCGCGGCGACAGGCGCGCGCCCTGTTCGATCTGACAGCCGGCTTCGTCTATTCGCAAATTCTCTACGCCTGCGTCCGCGTCGACCTGTTTCAAAAGCTGGCGGCGGGGCCGTTGTCCGTCGCGGCGGTCGCGCATGCGACCGGCTTGCCGCCATTCGGCGCCGAGCGCCTGCTCAAGGCGGCCGCCGCCCTCGATCTGGTCGAATCGAGGAGCGGCGAACGCTATGCGCTCGGTCCGCTTGGCGCGGCGCTGGTCGGCAATGACGGGGTGACGGCGATGATCGCCCACCACCGCATTCTGTATGAGGATCTGCGCGATCCGCTGTCCCTGCTGGCCGGAACGGCAAAGGCAGGCCTGCAAAACTACTGGGCCTATGCGGGCGGCGAATGCGATACGCCGGCCGAACCCCGCCGGCACGGGGACTACACCGCTCTGATGGCCGCGTCGCAGGCCTTCGTCACCGCCGAAATCCTCGATGCCTACAGTCTCGAGCGACACGGCAGGTTGCTCGATGTCGGCGGCGGCGACGCCAGCTTCCTGATCGCGGCCTCGCGCGTCGCGCCGGAGCTGGACCTCATGCTGTTCGACCTGCCGCCGGTCGCCGCCATCGCGGGGCAACGGCTGAACGCGGCCGGCTTGGCTGGCCGGGCCAGGGCCTATGGCGGCAGCTTCCTCGTGGACCCGCTGCCGTCCGGCGCCGATCTCGTCACGCTCAACCGCGTGCTGCACGATCACGACGACGACGCTGCCCTTGCAATCCTTCGGGCAATAAGGCGGGCGATCGCCCCGGGCGGAACGCTGCTCGTCGTCGAGCCGATGGCCGGCACGCCGGGCGCCGAGGCGAGCGGCGACGCCTATTTCGGCTTCTACCTTCTCGCCATGGGCCAGGGCCGGCCCCGGACCGCGGCCGAGATCTCGGCCATGCTCGTCCGGGCTGGCTTCGAGACAATCGGCACGGTCGCGACCAATACGCCGATGATCGCCCGGATCGTGTCGGCGAAATGCGGCGCAGCATGAACCGTCCACCTCGTTCTACAGCCAACGTGTATAAATTATTTGACAACTGTATGTGTCAAGCTAATCTGACAGTGATTGATCGTCGCATTGTCGCGCGGCCAAGAGGGAGGAGCTTCGATGCATGCGCTGGCGATCGTTTTCGAAGAACCTCGCAAGCTGGCGCTGTGCGAACTCGGCCTGAACGATCCGACCGCCGAGGACGTTGTCGTCGACATCGACTGGAGCGGCATCTCGACAGGAACCGAAAGGCTCCTCTGGTCCGGGCGCATGCCGCCGTTTCCCGGCATGGGCTATCCTCTCGTCCCCGGATATGAATCGATCGGCCGCGTCGTCGAGGCGGGCCCGGACTCCGGGCGCAGCGTCGGACAGGACGTCTTCGTCCCGGGCGCCAATTGTTACCGCGACGCGCGCGGCCTCTTTGGCGGCGCATCTTCCCGTGTCGTCCTGCCCGGCCGCAAGGCGATGCCGGTTTCGCGGGATCTCGGCGACCGCGCCGTGCTGCTGGCGCTGGCCGCCACCGCGCACCATGCCGTTTCGCCGGACACCCACAAGGCGCCCGAACTGATCGTCGGCCACGGCGTGCTCGGGCGGCTGATCGCGCGCATCGCCGTGGCGCATGGCGCCACGCCGACGGTCTGGGAAACCAATGCCGGGCGACAGTCGGGCGGCGAGGGCTATCCCGTGATCCATCCCGACGACGATCCGCGCCGCGACTATCACCGCATTTGCGATGTCAGCGGGGACTCCGAACTGCTCGACAGCCTGATCATGCGACTGGCGCGCGGCGGCGAGGTGCTGCTTGCCGGCTTTTACGACCAGCGCCTGTCCTTCGCCTTTCCCGCCGCCTTCATGCGCGAGGCGCGAATCCGTGTCGCCGCCGAATGGCGACCGCACAATCTGGCCGCCGTCGATCAGATGGTGGCCGATGGCCGGCTGTCGCTCGACGGCCTGATCACGCACACGAGCCGGCCGTCCGGATACGAGAGCGCCTACACCACGGCGTTCACCGATCCGGCCTGCCTGAAAATGGTTCTGGACTGGAGGCAAGCGGCATGAACGCACCGATCAAGACGCCGGAAGGCGGGCTGCTCGCCCTTGTCGAAAGCGTGCGCGCCGAAGCCGCCTTCGAGCCGGATCCGGTGCATGTCGGCGAGGTCAAGAAGGAAACCCAGATCATCGCCATCTACGGCAAGGGCGGCATCGGCAAGTCGTTCACGCTCGCCAACCTCTCCCACATGATGGCGCAGCAGGGCAAACGCGTCCTGCTCATCGGCTGCGATCCGAAGAGCGACACCACCTCGCTGCTGTTCGGCGGCCGCGCCTGTCCGACCATCATCGAGACCTCGGCGCGCAAGAAGGCGGCTGGCGAGGAGGTCGAGATCGGCGACGTCTGCTTCAAGCGCGGCGGCGTGTTCGCGATGGAGCTCGGCGGCCCCGAGGTCGGCCGCGGCTGCGGCGGACGCGGCATCATCCACGGCTTCGAGCTGCTCGAGAAGCTCGGCTTCCACGACTGGGGTTTCGACTACGTCCTGCTCGACTTCCTGGGCGACGTCGTCTGCGGCGGCTTCGGCCTGCCGATCGCCCGCGACATGTGCCAGAAGGTTATCGTCGTAGGCTCCAACGATCTGCAGTCGCTCTACGTCGCCAACAATGTCTGCTCGGCGGTCGACTATTTCCGCAAGCTCGGCGGCAATGTCGGCGTCGCCGGCATGGTCATCAACAAGGATGACGGCACCGGCGAGGCGGCTGCCTTCGCGGCCGCTGTCGGCATTCCGGTGCTGGCCGCCATTCCCGCCGACGACGACATCCGCCGCAAGAGCGCCAATTACCAGATCATCGGCATTCCGGGTACGCAGTGGGGGCCGCTCTTCGAGGAACTCGCGCTCAACGTGCACGAATCGTCGCCGCAGCGCCCGACGCCGCTGACGCAGGACGAGCTTCTCGGCCTCTTCGCCGCGCAGGACGTCGGCGGCAATGTCGTGCTCGAGCCGGCCAGTCAGTCCGACATGCGCGGCGGCATCGTCGAGATCCGCCCATCCCTCGAAATCGTCTACGACGCGGTGTGATCGGCGCAATGACATGAACGACCGCCCGCATATCGCCGCAGCAGAACCCGTCGCCACCACGGAGGTGGTGTATGACGGGACGGCGACCGCCCGGATCGACAATCCGGACCTGGACGTGTCGGGCGCGAACGATCCGATCGGTGCGGATGTCGGGTTGGCGGGTGACGGCGCCGGATGCCACGGCGGAAAAGCCGAGATGCAGCGCGCCGCCAATGCCTCGGCCAACAGCGAGGTGCTGGCAAGGCTCCAGGCCGACTATCCGCAGGGGCCGCACGACCAGCCGCAATCCATGTGCCCGGCCTTCGGCAGCTTGCGCGTCGGCCTGCGCATGCGGCGCACCGCGACCGTGCTGTCGGGCTCCGCCTGCTGCGTCTACGGCCTCACCTTCACCTCGCACTTCTACGGCGCCAAGCGCAGCGTCGGCTACGTGCCGTTCAACTCGGAGACACTCGTCACCGGCAAGCTCTACGAAGACATCCGCGAGGCGGTGCACAAGCTCGCCGATCCGGCGCTCTACGACACCATCATCGTCACCAATCTCTGCGTGCCGACCGCCTCCGGCGTGCCGCTCCGGGCATTGCCCAAGGAAATCAACGGCGTGCGAATCGTCGGCATCGACGTGCCGGGCTTCGGCGTGCCGACGCATGCGGAAGCCAAGGACGTGCTTGCCGGCGCCATGCTCAACTACGCCCGCCTCGAAGCCGCGAGCGGACCCGTCCAGGCGCCGACGGGCGGCAGGTCGGGCAAGCCAACCGTCACGCTGCTTGGCGAGATGTTTCCGGTCGATCCGGTCACCATCGGCCGCATGCTCGAGCCGCTCGGCCTTGCCGCCGGTCCCGTCGTGCCGACGCGCGAATGGCGCGAACTCTATGCCGCCCTCGACTGCGCCGCTGTCGCCGCGATCCATCCCTTCTACACCGCCAGCATCCGCGAGTTCCAGGCGGCGGGCCGTGACGTGGTCGGCTCGGCGCCCGTCGGCGTCGCCGGCACGGCGGCCTGGCTCGATGCCATCGGCGAGGCCTGCGGCATCGCCACGCGCACGGTGGACGCCGCCAAGGCGCCGCTTCTCGCCACCACGAAGGCCGCGCTCGACGGCGCGCCGATCACCGCGCGCATCACGCTGTCGGGTTACGAGGGCTCGGAACTGATCGTCGGCCGCCTGCTCAAGGAATCGGGCGCGGATCTGCGCTATGTCGGCACCGCCCTGCCGCGCACGAAATGGAGCGAGGCGGATGCCGAATGGCTGCGCGCGCACGGCGTCCATGTCGAGTTCCGCGCCTCGCTGGAAAAGGATCTGTCGGCGGTCGACGCCTTCGAGCCGGATCTGGCCATCGGCACCACGCCCGTCGTCCAGCACGCCAAGCAGAAGGCGATCCCGTCGCTCTATTTCACCAACCTGATTTCGGCCCGCCCCCTGATGGGTCCGGCCGGCGCCGGTTCGCTCGCAACCGTCATCAATGCAGCCGTCGGCAACAAGACCCGCTTCGACACCATGACCGCCTTCTTCGAGGGCGTCGGCAAGGGCCGTACCGCCGGCGTCTGGCATGACGCCCGCATGCTGCCGTCGAAAGAGGACAAGACAGCCAGGCCGCTTGTCGCGGCGAAAACCTCCGTCACGATGGAGGACTTCTGATGCTGGTTCTCGATCACGATCGCGCCGGTGGCTACTGGGGTGCTGTCTACGTGTTCTCCGCGTTGAAGGGCCTGCAGGTCATCATCGACGGCCCGGTCGGCTGCGAGAACCTGCCGGTCACCGCGGTGCTGCACTACACCGACGCGCTGCCGCCGCATGAGCTGCCGGTCGTCGTCACCGGCCTCGGCGAGGAAGAACTCGGCCAGACCGGCACCGAAAACGCGATGAAGCGGGCGCACTCGACACTCGACCCGACGAAGCCCAGCGTCGTCGTCACCGGCTCGATCGCCGAGATGATCGGCGGCGGCGTGACGCCCGAGGGCACGCGCATCATGCGCTTCCTGCCGCGCACCATCGACGAGGACCAGTGGCAGAGCGCCGACCGCGCGCTCTCCTGGCTGTGGAAGGAATTCGGCGCCAAGGGCAAGAAGCCGAAGAAGGCCGTCGCCCGCCCGGAAGGCGCCAGGCCGCGCGTCAACCTGATTGGCCCCGCCTATGGCACCTTCAACATGCCGTCCGACCTGCACGAGATCCGTCGCCTGGTCGAAGGCATCGGCTGCGAGGTCAATCTCGTCTTCCCGCTCGGCACCGACATCGCGGACGTGCCGAAACTCGCGGACGCCGACGTCAACATCTGCCTCTACCGTGAGTTCGGCAGAAAACTCTGCGAGGCGCTCGAAAAGCCCTACCTGCAGGCGCCCATCGGCCTGCATTCGACGACCGCCTTCCTGCGCAAGCTCGGCGAGCTGACCGGCCTCGATCCGGAACCCTTCATCGCGTCGGAGAAGATGACGACGATCAAGCCGCTCTGGGATCTGTGGCGCTCGGTGACGCAGGACTTCTTCGCCACCGCGAGCTTCGGCATCGTCGCCAGCGAGACCTACGCGCGGGGCGTGCGCAACTTCCTCGAGACCGATCTCGGCTTCCCCTGCGCCTTCTCCTTCGCGCGCCGCGCCGGCGAGAAGACGATGAACGACGAGGTGCGCAAGGCGATCCACGAGAAGCAGCCGCTGATCCTGTTCGGCTCGTTCAACGAGCGCATGTATTCGTCGGAGGCCGGTGGCCGCTCGTCCTGGATTCCGGCCTCCTTCCCGGGCGCCATCATCCGTCGCCACACCGGCACGCCCTTCATGGGCTACGCCGGCGCCACCTACATCGTTCAGGAAGTGTGCAACGCGCTGTTCGACGCGCTGTTCCGCATCCTGCCGCTCGGCACCGATCTCGACCGCGTCGAGGCCACGCCGTCGCGCCTGCACCGCGAGCTGGCATGGGACGACGAGGCGCGCGCGGCGCTCGACACGGCGCTCGAATCCTACCCGGTTCTGGTGCGGATATCGGCGGCCAAGCGCATGCGCGACCGCGCCGAGGAAAGCGCGCGCAGGGCCGGCGAAGAGACGGTCGGCGTGAAGAGACTGAAGCTCGTTCTGAGCGGCGAATTCGAGCCTGCCTGACGCCCGCGCGAGCGGCGCCCGGTGGGCAGGGGAGTGGAGGAATGACCATGGCAGCGACGGATTTTCACGACAATGCCGACCTTGCACGGCGCCGGCGCACGGACGAACGCGATTCCAGGCTTCTGCTCTGTGCGCTTTATCCGCTGTGCCTGACGCTTGCCATCGCGGCCAGGCTGATGCCGCGCGGCAAGCGCCTCGGATCCGTCTTTCCCGGCAACCGTTCGGTGTTCGCGGAAGCCCGCATCGCCGCGGCAAGCTGCATCCCGTTCATCTTTCGATGAACGTCCGTTCCGGCGGGACACCCCGTCGGGAAACGCCGCGGCCGTCAGAAAGCCGCGGCATCACCGCCGCCCAGCGATGTGCGGCAAAGGGCCGAAAGGCCAAACCTAGGAGGTAACCATGGCTGTCAATGAAGGGTCCCTTTCGGGCCTCTCTGAAGCAGAAGCCAGAGAGTTTCACTCCGTTTTCATGAGTAGCTTCATCGTGTTCATGGTGATCGCCGTGATCGCTCACATCCTCGCCTGGATGTGGCGTCCCTGGTTGCCGGGACCGCAGGGCTATGCGTGGCTCGACGACAGCACGACCGCTGTCGCCGGCACTCTCATGTCAATGCTGACATAGGAGGAAAACGAGATGTGGAGAATGTGGCTTCTGTTCGATCCGCGTCGCACGCTGGTCGCGCTGTTCACGTTCCTGTTTGTGCTTGCGCTGGTGATTCATTTCATCCTGCTCAGCACGAACCGGTTCAATTGGCTGGAAGGACCGTCGCGCGCTGCGCCGGCTGCCTCCCTCGTCGTCGAGCAGCTGACCGACGTAGCCTGACCGGACATCGCG
This sequence comes from Mesorhizobium sp., assembly GCA_030698645.1. GTDB lineage: Bacteria > Pseudomonadota > Alphaproteobacteria > Rhizobiales > Rhizobiaceae > Mesorhizobium_A. The sequence continues at coordinate 2,168 of JAUYMV010000219.1, read as the reverse complement.
TCCGGACATGTCAAGAAAGGCGCGGGCGGACTGCCAAGGCCGCCCGCCGCCAGACCTAGACGAGCGCTTCCGCGCCCGCGCCAAAGCCCTTTTGGGGAGGTTATGTCATCATGGCGATGCTCAGTTTTGAACGAAAGTACCGCGTCCGGGGCGGGACGCTTGTGGGGGGCGACCTCTTCGATTTCTGGATCGGCCCGTTCTTCGTCGGATTTTTCGGCGTGACCACGATCTTCTTCACGGCGATCGGCGTCGCCCTGATCGCCTATGGCGCGGCCCTCGGCCCGACCTGGAACCTCTGGCAGATCAGCATCAACCCGCCGGCGGAGGAATATGGTCTCGGCTTCGCGCCGCTGAAGGAAGGCGGGCTCTGGCAGGTGATCACCATCTGCGCGATCGGCGCCTTCGGCTCCTGGGCATTGCGCCAGGCGGAAATCGCCCGAAAGCTCGGCATGGGATTGCACATCCCCTGGGCGTTCGGCTTCGCCGTTCTGGCCTATGTCACGCTGGTGGTGTTCCGGCCGCTCCTCATGGGGTCCTGGAGCCACGCGTTTCCGTACGGCATCATTACTCACCTCGATTGGGTGTCCAACACCGGCTACCAGTACGGCAATTTTCACTACAACCCGGCGCACATGATCGCGATCTCCTTCTTCTTCACGACCTGTCTCGCGCTGGCGCTGCACGGCGGTCTCATCCTGTCGGCAACCAACCCCAAGAAGGGCGAGACGGTGAAGACGGCCGAGCATGAGAACACCTATTTCCGCGACACGATCGGCTATTCGATCGGCACGCTGGGCATCCATCGGCTCGGCCTGTTCCTGGCGGTTTCCGCCGCCTTCTGGAGCGCGGTCTGCATCATCATCAGCGGACCGCTCTGGGCGCAGGGCTGGCCGGAGTGGTGGGACTGGTGGCAGCGCATTCCGATCTGGAGCTAGGCGGGGAGAACGACAATGACCGAATATCAAAACATCTTCACGCGGGTTCAGATTCGTGGCGGCGACGATCTCGGCGTTCCGATCGCCGCCGGCATCTGGGACCGCCAGCGCGAGGTCGGATTCTCGCATCTGCTTGGCCGCTTCGGCGACGCGCAGATCGGACCGCTCTATCTGGGCTCCCTCGGCCTCGCCTCGCTCTTCTGCGGCTTCATCGCCATCGAGATCATCGGCCTCAATATGCTGGCCTCGGTGAACTGGGATCCGCAGGAATTTCTGAAAATGTTCTTCTGGCTGGCGCTCGAGCCGCCGCTGCCCGAACACGGGCTGAAGATCCTGCCGCCGCTCAAGGAAGGCGGCTGGTGGCTGATGGCCGGTTTCTTCCTCACCACCGCGATCCTGCTGTGGTGGGCGCGGATGTACCGAAGGGCCAGGGCTCTCGGCATGGGCACGCATGTCGCCTGGGCCTTCGCCTCCGCGATCTGGCTCTATCTCGTGCTGGGCTTCATCCGCCCGCTGCTGATGGGGTCGTGGAGCGAGGGCGTGCCTTTCGGCATCTTCCCGCACCTGGACTGGACGAACAACTTTTCGCTGAACTACGGCAACCTCTTCTACAACCCGTTCCACATGCTCTCGATCGCCTTCCTCTATGGCTCGGCCGTGCTGTTCGCCATGCATGGCGCGACCATCCTGGCGGTCAGCCGCCTCGGCGGCGAACGCGAGATCGAGCAGATCGTCGACCGCGGAACGGCGGCCGAGCGCGCCGCCTTGTTCTGGAGGTGGACGATGGGCTTCAACGCGACGATGGAGTCGATCCATCGCTGGGCCTGGTGGTTTGCGATCCTCTGCCCGCTGACCGGCGGCATCGGCATCCTGCTCACCGGCACGGTGGTCGACAACTGGTTCGAGTGGGGTCAGAAGCACGGTCTGGCGCCGATGTGATTTAGATGGCCGGCACGGGACGCAACGCCCCGATGTCGGCTTTCCTCGCCGTCCGCCTACGATCCCGCCCAGTCGCCGCGCAAGCGGCCGGACGGAACCGAGGTGGATGGCAGCCGGGCGGCTGGCCCCTCCAAGCGCTCGGCGCGTGGGCCCGGCTCTTTTCGGAGAGCCGGGCTTTTTCGTCGGCGGGGTTCGTCGTCGGCGCGTCCCACCGTCATCCTCGGGCTTGTCCCGAGGATCTGCTGAGGCCCTTAGTTCGCTCCGGTGTGCTGCTGGAAATGATTCAACCAGGCA
>JAUYMV010000216.1 GCA_030698645.1 Mesorhizobium sp. | reverse complement strand
GTCTCTTCCGTAACCGGCGAGACGACCTTCAGCGTCTGCTTCGAGATCGGTTCGACCCAGCGCCCGCCGATATAGAAGCGTTCCGGCGCCATCGCGCCCGGCCTGTGCATCATGTTCATCGTTTCCTCCCTGCGTGTGGACCTGAGGATGAAGGGCCCGAAGACAAGAGTCTTTCTGGCGCGGTCCCGTTCATAACGGATAGTCCTGCCGGCCGTTCTGCAGCGTGATCCAGCGCAGTTCGGTGAATTCCTCCATCCCCGCCCTGCCGCCGAAGCGCCCCCAGCCGGAGGCCTTGACCCCGCCGAACGGCATATGCGGCTCGTCGTGGATGGTGCCGGCGTTGATGTGGCAGATGCCGGTCTCAAGCCGCCTTGCAACCTCGAGCGCGCGCGCGGTGTCGCGTCCGAAGACCGCGGCGGTGAGGCCGTATTCCGTATCGTTGGCGATAGAGACGGCTTCGTCGATCTCGGCATAGCGGATGATCGTCGCGACCGGGCCGAAGGTCTCCTCGTGGTAGATCCGCATGTCGGGCGACACCCGGTCGAGGATCGCGGGGTCGAGCGTGGCGCCGGCGCGGCGGCCACCCGTCACCAGCCGCGCGCCCTTGGCGACCGCGTCGTCGATCAGGCTTTTCACGCGCGCCGCCGCCTGTTCGCTGATCATTCGCGCCGGCGGCTCGCCCTCGCTGCCCGCCGCCAGCCGCTCCGCGATGGCGCGCAGCCGGTCGATGAACTCGTCCGCCACGGACTCGGGCACGATCACGCGCTCCGTCGACATGCAGATCTGGCCCTGGTGGAAATAGGCGCCGTAGGCGGCGGCGCGCGCGGCTTCGTCGAGGTCCGCATCGTCGAGCACGATCAGCGGCGCCTTGCCGCCGAGTTCAAGCAGGCTGCGCTTGAGATAGCGCGCGCAGAGCGCCGCGACGATGCGCCCGACGCGCGTGGAGCCGGTGAAGTTGACCCGCCGCACGGCCGGATGCGCGATCAACGTCTCGACCACCGCTTCGGCTTCCGACTCGTCGTTGTGGACGATTCCGAGCACGCCCGCCGGCAGTCCGGCTTCGGCGAAAAGGTCGGCGACGAATTGGTGGGTGCGCGGGCAGAGTTCGGACGCCTTGAAGACGACGGTGTTGCCGCAGGCGAGCGGCGTGGCGATGGCGCGCACGGAGAGCACGATCGGCGCGTTCCACGGCGCCATCGACAGCACGACGCCGCAGGGCTGGCGGATGCCCATGGCAAGCGTGCCGGGTCGTTCCGAGGGAAGGATCTCGCCCGTCACCTGGGTGGGCAGCGCAGAGGTCTCGCGCAGGATGTCGGCGCCAAGGCGGACGTTGAGGTCGCTCCAGGCGCGCGAGCCGCCGGTTTCCTCCGCGATCAGGTTCGCGACAGTGTCGGATTTCCGCAGCAGCGCGGCGGAAGCTCGTTCGAGCACGCCCCGTCGCACCGACGGCGGCGTGACTGACCATTCGGCGAAGCGCGCAGCTGCGGCATTCGCAACCTGGCGGGCGGCGGACACCGCTGCTCCACTCAGTGGCGACGACGCATATCCTGCCCGATCACGCGCGATCTGGTTCAAACGATCTCCTCCCGGGGACGATTTCTCGGCGTCGGCCTTCGACGGCCGATCTCTCCCTGACATCAGCAAATCACGGTCAGACAGGCCATGTAATGCAAATATCTGGGTATCTCTTGTAAATTTATGGCAAGAAGATTGCTGAAACCGGAGCCGTCATGAAAGCCGAGCGGATCGAGAGCGGACTTCAGCCGCGAACCTGGTCCTTCAACCGACCGGGGCAGACGCCCGCGCGGCAACTCGTCCTGCTGATGGAAGGAAACGGGGAAGTCGAAGCGGGCGACGGACGTTTCGCGCTGAATGCACCCGCCATCGCCTGGCTTGGCAGACCCGGAGCTAGCCGGCTAAAGATCGGCGCGGGAGCGACCGGTCATCGCGGCTGGACGGACGAGCGGACGATCACCGAGGCATTGGGCGACCATGTCGAATCGGCGAGCCTCGCCGCGCTCTCCGATCGCGACTTCGCGCTGTCGCTGGCCGGCTATGAGGAGGAAGCGGGCGCCCTGCAGCGCTGCCTCGCCGCGATCGCCGTCGAGCAGGCGACGAACAAGCCGGGCTCCTCGACCATCATCTCCGCCATGCTCAGGATCGTGCTCGCCTTGCTGCTGCGCGTCTCGGGCGGCGGCGAAGCGGCCATCCCTTCCGCCGGCGAGCGCGTCTCCCTGCTGCAGCGCTTCCGGCAGCTGGTCGAGATGAATTTCCGCAGCCACTGGACGATCGCGCAATATGCACAGGCGCTGTCGATCTCGGCCGACCGGCTGCACGCGATCTGCAAGGCCGGCGTCGGCAAGACGCCGAAGGAACTGGTCTCCGAACGTCTCGCGCATGAAGCGGCGACCAGGCTCGAACGCTCCTCGCTGACGATCGAGCAACTCGGCCACGTGCTCGGCTTCGGCGACCCGGCGCATTTCTCGAACTTCTTCCGCAAGATGCGGGGCATGCCGCCGGGACGCTACCGGCGCCTCGCCGCGTCGACCGAGGAGGGCAGGCGGCAGATGCCCGCCCGCTTCGCCGACTGGCCGTAGTGCGGGTCTCAGCCGGGCAGCATGAATCCGTCGAAGAAATCCGCCAGCTCGTCATGGGCGTCGATCGGCAGCACATGGGCCACATACTGGTCAGGACGCACGATGACGATGCAGCCGTTCTTGCGGTCGATCCCGCGCAGATCGAAAATATCCGGCCCGCTCGTCGTGTCCGCGCAAAACATCTTCTCGTAGTCGATGAGTCCGAGCCGCCCCTTCTGCGGCTTCAGGAAGGCGGGCAGCGTTTCCAGCGCGAGGTCGCGCGTCGCCTGCTGGAAAACCGCGCGGACATCGAACACGGAATCGATGTCGTCGTCGGCACGCGTGTGGCGACCGAGAGGCGAACTCGCCGCATCGAGGAGGAAGCGGCCGAGCCTGGCGATCGCCGCGTCGTTCGCAGCCGGATCCTCGTCGGGACAGAAGACGAAGAGCCGCCAGCGTGCGTCCGCCTGAATGATGTGGCCGAGTTCCAGCCTCATTGCATCCGCGAGGCGCACCACCGGGGCGGAGTGGAAACGCGAACCGATCTCGAAGCCGGCGGCGAGCGACCGACTGGTCGGCGCGCCGGTCAGCGTCGAGGGCAGGTAGGTGACCGACATGCCGGCGGTATAGCGGCCGTGCTCGATGAAGTAGCGCTGGAACTTCGGCGCTTCTCCCTCCGTGTCGCTGCCGGCTTCCGGCGGCTCGCTCATGATGCGCGACCACTCGCGATCGAATTCGATCAGGTCGCGCGCCACCGCCTGCCGCTCCGAGGAATAGCTGTGCAGGACCTCGGGTGGACAGCGGCCTTCCAGCACCGACACCAGCTTCCAGCCGAGGTTGAATGCATCGCCCATGGAGACGTTCATGCCCTGGCCGGCTTTCGGGCTGTGCGTGTGACAGGCATCTCCGCAGATGAAGACATGCGGCAGGCGCGTCGATACTGCCTCGATGGGCACGTCGTCGAACTTGTCGGTCAGGCGCTGGCCGATCTCGTAGACGGACCACCAGGCGACGTCCTTGACCTCGATCGTATATGGCCGGAAGATCCGTTGCGCGGCCGCGATCAACTGATCGACGGTGATGTTGCGGCTGGCGACCCGCTCCCCCTCGGCGAGCTTGTCGAGCTCGACGTAGAGGCGGACGAGATAGCCGCCCTCGCGCGGAATGATGACGATGTTGCCTTCGCTGGCCGACTGGATCAGCGTCTTGCAGCGAATGTCGGGGAAATCCGTCACCGCCAGCACGTCCATGACCCCCCATGCCTGGTTGGCGGCGTCGCCGACGAGCTCGCGGCTTATCGCCGTGCGAACCCCGCTGCGCGCGCCGTCGCAGCCCACCACGTAACGCGCCTTGACGGTCAGGGTCTGTCCTTCCTGTCCCGCCGCCAGCCGCTCGAGCGTGACGGTGACGGGGTAATCCCGTTCCGTCGGGTCCACGACAAGATCGACGAACTGCAGCGCATAGTCGGGCTCGAGCCGGGACGGGGAATTGCGCATGATGTCGAGATACATGTCGTGCACGCGGGCCTGGTTGAGGATCATGTGGGGCATCTCCGACAGCCCGTCCTCGACGTCCTGGATGCGGCCGTTGCGCACGATGAGCTCGGGTCGCGCCGAGTCGGGCTTCCAGAAGGTCGTCTCGTTGACCCGGTAGCCCTGCTTCATCACCTTTTCGGCGAAACCGAAGGCGTTGAACATTTCCATCGACCGGCAGGAGATGCCGTCCGCCTGGCCCTTTTCGATCGGACCGGACTTCCGCTCGACAATCCGCGTCTTGATCCCCGGATAGGCGGAGAGCATCGCCGCCAGCGTCAGTCCGGCCGGTCCGCAGCCGACGATCAGCACGTCGACGGGCTCGTTGAAATCCGGGTCCAGCAATGGCCGGCCGGGAGCCGCTGCCGCGATTTCGGGATCGCCCGGATCGAAACCGTCGAGGTGGTACTGCATGTGCTCTCCCCAGATCCGAAAATGATAAGCCTACTTACTATACGCCTATCGCGCTGTCCATTCAAATGATAAGTGTAGTTATCGGTTTGGTTTATGGTCGCCGGCGGTGCAGCGGGATACCGAGGCCGCGGAAGATATCAGGAGAAGTTCGATGACGCCGTTGTCGAGAAAGCCCGGCCATCTCATCCGGCGCCTGCACCAGATCTCGACGCATGTCTTTGCGCGGCGCGTCGCGGACGCCGGTTTCGACCTGACGCCGGTCCAGTTCGCCGCTCTCGATGCGCTAGGCGCCAACCAGGGTGTCGATCAGGCTCGTCTTGCGGATTTGGTGGCGAAGGACCGTGCGACGACCGGCGCGGTGGTGGACCGGCTGGAGCAGAAAGGCCTCGTCTCGCGCAGCGTCAGCGCGCGCGACAAGCGCGCGCGCGTCCTGACGCTGACGCCAGAGGGTCTTGCCCTGCTCGCCCGGATCGCCCCGGTGGTGGAAGACCTGCAACGCGAGATTCTGCGCGGGCTCGACGATCACGAATACCGGCAGTTCGTCGAACTCGCCGCCAAGGCGGCCGCGGCTGCCAGTGAACTCCGCGAGGACTGAGCCTTGCCGACGAGACCGGAGCCT
>JAUYMV010000208.1 GCA_030698645.1 Mesorhizobium sp. | reverse complement strand
CGCCTGTCGAAATAGGCGCGCGTGGCGAACAGGCCGAGCGGCGTGTCGCCGAGTTTGCGCGCGATCAGCGCGTTCTGCGTCGGGTCGGCCATGCGGATGGCGATGTCGGCGTCGCGGCGCAGCAGGTTCTGGTTGACGTCGGACGCCACGATCTCGACCTGGATGCTCGGCTCCGCCTGGCGCAGCGCCGCGAGCATCGGCGGCAGCATCAGGTTGGCGACGATGACGGACGCCGTGATGCGCACCGTGCCGAAGAGAAGCTGCGAGCGTCCCTGCGCCTTCAGCGCCAGCGCCTCGGCGGCCGCCCCCATGGCGCGTGCGTCGTCGACCAGCGTCAGCGCCGCCTTGGTCGGGTCGAGGCCCTGCGCCGAGCGGGTGAACAGGATGACGCCCAGCGCCGTCTCCAGTTCGCGGATGTGCCGGCTCAGCGTCGGCTGGGTCGCGCCCATGCTCTTCGCCGCCGCCGACAGCGAACCGCCCTCGACGACCGCCAGGAAGGAGCGCAGCAGGGTCCAGTCGAGGCTATGCATTTCTGGAACGACCCTATCCCGTCTTGCCCGATTATCATTCGAAAATAGGCTGGCTACATTGAGGGCGTCAACAACAACACGGGATCGCGGCGAGGCCGGCGACCCGAAACCAGAGAGAGCCAGGACCATGAACGCCAACCAGACCCAGTTCCTTTCCACCGAAGGCGGCCAGATCGCCTTCGAGGACACCGGCGGCAACGGCCCCGTCGTCCTCGCCATCCCCGGCATGGGGGATCTCCGCTCCGAATACCGCTTCCTCCGCCCCGCCCTGGTGCAGGCCGGCTACCGCGTCATCACGATGGACGCGCGCGGCTTCGGCGAGACCTCGGCCAAGTGGAGCGACTATTCGGCGCGCGCCGTCGGCCGCGACGCCGTCGCGGTGCTGAAACATCGCGGCGCCGGCCCCGCCACCATCCTGGGCAATTCGTTTGCCGCCGGCTCCGCGCTGTGGGCCGCACAGGACTCACCGGAACAGGTCAGCGGCGCGGTGCTGCTTGGGCCGATCCTCCGCGATCTGGACCCGACCTTCATCCAGAAACTGTCGCTCAAGATCGGCTTCGCCGGCCCGTGGCGCGTCGGCTTCTGGACCATGTATTGGGACAGCCTCTTCCCCGCGAAAAAGCCCGCCGACCATGCCGAAATCAAGGCGGCGATCACCAGGAACCTGCGCGAGCCCGGACGCATGGAGGCGCTGATCGCCATGCTCGGCCTCTCCAAGGCCGACACGGCGGCGATCCTGGACAAGAGCAAGGTGCCTGCCCTGATCGTGATGGGCACGAAGGATCCCGACTTCAAGGACGCCGTGGAGGAAGCCCGCATGCTCGCCGGCAAGCTCGATGCCGAGACGATGATCGTCGACGGCGCCGGCCACTACCCGCACACCGAGATGCCGGACCTCGTCTCGCCGCGCATCGTCGCCTTCCTCGACGGACTCCGCGCCGCCGCAGCGCCGCGCGCCTGAACCCCGCCGCATCGCGGCGCCCGCGCCCGGGCGCCGCCGTTCCTCAAGGAGAGAAGTCATGAGCATCGTCATCGCCACCGAGATCGACATCGACGCCACGCCGAAGCAAGTCTGGGACGTCCTCGCCGACTTTCCCTCCTATGGGGAATGGAGCAATTTTTCCAAGGTCGACGGCGAGCCCCGCCTCGGCGCGAAGCTGCGCATGCGGATGCCCGGCATGTCGTTCGGCTCGACGGTCACCGCCGCCACACCTGACGAGAAACTCGAATGGGCCGCCTGGATCCTCGGCCCGCGTTTCTTCGAGGGCCGGCATTCCTTCGTGCTGACGCCAAACGCCGACGGCACCACGCATCTCGCCAATGTCGAGACCTTTTCCGGCGCGTTGGTGTGGCCGTTCAAGCCCCTGTTCCGCCAGGGCGACAAGCGCCGCGCCAATGGCTATGACGGCTTCAACCAGGCGCTGAAGCGGCGGGTCGAGGGGCGGCATCCGGCGGGCTGACCGGGAAGGCGCGGGGTCCGGCCGCCTTTTTCCCTACCCCGCCCCTCCCTTCGCCAGGGCCCGCTGCGCCGCGAACGCCCGCCTGAACGCCGGCCGCGCCTCGCCGCGCGCCACATAGGCGGCGATGTTCGGCCACTCCTCCAGGAGCCCCGTCCCGTTCAGCCGCCGCAGCACGTTGACCATCAGCAGGTCGCCGGCGCTGAAATCGCCGTCGAGCCAGTCGGCATCTGCCAGCCGCTCCGAGAGCTGCCCCAGCCGGCGCCGCGCGCGGTCGGCGAGGATGGCGAGGCGCTCCTCGAACCAGGGCTTCTTGCCCTCCAGGATCTCGGCCATGTCGAAATCCCAGATCGGCGGCTGCATCGTGTCGAGAGCGCAGAACATCCACGTCACCGCGCGCGCCCGCGCCGCCGGGTCGGCCGGCAGCAGGCCCGGATGGCGGTCGGCGATATGGAAGACGATCGCGCCCGATTCGAAGAGGGCGAGTTCGCCCGCCTGATAGGTCGGGATCTGCCCGAAAGGCTGGATCGCCAGGTGC
>JAUYMV010000198.1 GCA_030698645.1 Mesorhizobium sp. | reverse complement strand
TGGCGGCCGCCATGCGGATCGCGATCTGGATCACCTCGCGGTTGTAGAAGCGCCCGTCGCCGCCGATCACCAGCGTCTGGCCGGAAAAGCCGTCCAGGCTGTCGAACACCGACTGGATGAAGTTTTCCGCGTAATTGGCCTGCTGGAACACCGGCACCTTCTTGCGCAGGCCGGAAGTGCCGGGCCTCTGGTCGGCGAAAGGCGTCGTCGGAACGGTCCGGTTCATGTCGGTCATCCTGCCGGAACGAGGGAATTGTAGAGTTCGGTATAGCGCTGCGCGCTCTTCTGCCAGGACACGTCGGCCTTCATGCCCTGCTTCTGCATCGACGCCCAGATCCTGCGATCGGCGTAGAGCGCGATGGCGCGGCGCACGGCGCGGATCAGCGCGTCGGCGTCGACCGGGGAAAACTGCACGCCGGTCGCCACACGCGCCGACACCGCGGCCTCGTTGGCGTCGATCACCGTGTCGGCCAGCCCGCCGGTGCGCGCCACCACCGGCACGCAGCCGTAGCGCAGGGCATAGAGCTGGGTCAGGCCGCACGGCTCGAACCGGGACGGGATCAGAATCGCGTCGGCGCCGCCCTGCATCAGGTGCGACAGCGCCTCGTTGTAACCGATCACGACGCCGACCCGGCCACGGTGGCGGGACGCCGCGGCCAGCAGCGCGCCCTCCAGGCTCTGGTCGCCGGAGCCGAGCACCGCGATGCGCGCGCCCATCGCCACCAGATCGTCGATCGTGCCGGCGAGGATATCCATCCCCTTCTGCCAGGTCAGCCGGCTGATGATGCAGAACACAGGCGCCGCGTCCCTGTCGAGGCCGAAGCGCTCTTCCATCGCGGCCCGGTTCCTCGCCCGCGCGCCGATCGTGCGCGCCGAAAAATTCGCCGCCAGATGGCCGTCGGTCTCGGGGTTCCAGACGTCGACATCGATGCCGTTGACGATGCCGTGCAGGACGTTGTCGCGCACACGGATCAGGCCGTCGAGGCCCATGCCGAACTCCGGCGCGCGGATCTCGCTGGCATAGGTGGGACTGACCGTGGTGATCGCGTCGGCAAGCTGCAGGCCGCCCTTGAGGAAGCCGACGCCGCCATAGTACTCGATCCCATCAAGCGAGAGGGCCGCCGCCGGCAGGCCGAGTTCTGGAAAGATCGACATCGGAAACTGGCCCTGGAAGGCCAGATTATGCACCGTCATGACGGTCGGCTTCGGGCGGTGGCCTCCGAAGCGGATATAGGCCGGCGCCATCGCGGCCTGCCAGTCATGCGCGTGGACGATGTCGGGCGTATAGCCTGGGATCAGGCCGCCGGCGATCTCGGCGCCGGCCTTGCCGAGCGCCGCGTAGCGCCGCCAGTTGTCGTCCCAGTCATTGCCGGTCGCGTCGCCATAGGGTCCGCCCTTGCGGTCGAAGAGATGCGGCGCGTCGAGGACCAGCAGGTCGAGGCCGGCCGCCTGGCCGCCGACGATCGACGCCTTGCCGCCGAACAGCAGGTCGAATCCGGCGAGGACCTTGCGCTTCTTCAACTGCGCGACAATGCCCGGATAGCCGGGAATGAGTGTGCGCACCGCGACGCCCAGGTCCCGGAGCGCCAGCGGCAGCGCGCCGGTGACGTCGGCGAGGCCACCCGTCTTGACGAGCGGAAAGACCTCGGAAGCGATCGCCAATACCCGCATGCGTCTACTTTTCCAGCCTGTCGATCATGTTCTGCGTGATGAGGCAGACGCCGTTTTCCGAGACGCGGAAATTGCGCGCGTCGGCGACCGGGTCCTCGCCCACCACCACGCCTTCCGGAATGTTCACCCCGCGGTCGACCACCACCTTGGTCAGGCGCACATTGCGGCCGATCTGGCAGTCCGGCAGGACCACCGCCTCCTCCAGCGCGGAAAAGGAATTGGCGCGCACGCCGGTGAAGATCAGGCTGCGCTTCAGCGATGCGCCGGAAATGATGCAGTCGCCAGACACCAGCGACGACACCGCCGAGCCGCGCCGGCCGTCGACATCGTGCACGAACTTGGCCGGCGGCTTGATCTCGGCATAGGTCCAGATCGGCCAGTCGCGGTCGTAGATGTCGAGTTCCGGGGTCACGTCGGTCAGGTCGATATTGGCCTCCCAGTAGGCGTCGATCGTGCCGACGTCGCGCCAGTACGGCGTGTTCTCGAAGCTGGAGCGAACGCAGGACTTGGCGAAGCGGTGCGCCACCGCCTTTCCGTTCGCGACGATGTAGGGAATGATGTCCTTGCCGAAATCGCGCGACGAGTTCGGGTCGG
>JAUYMV010000197.1 GCA_030698645.1 Mesorhizobium sp. | reverse complement strand
TCGCTCTGGGAAGAGGGCTGCGCCTGGCGCATCCGCGCGCTCGACGCGCTGAGCGAGTCCGGGCGCGACTACCGCGTCGCCTATATGAGCGCGCACACGGCCGGCCAGCGCGCGGCGATTCTCGCCGATCTCGCCGTCGCTCCGCTGCCACGCTCCTTCATCGGCGAGGACATCGTCGCGCTCGGCGCGAAGGACGGTCTCCCGGAACTCGGCACCTACAATCTGGTGATGATCGTGGCCCCGGATGCGAGCGCGCCGGTGCGCGCGGCTGCCGACCATATCCGCGCCACCATGGAAGCTTTCAAGGAGACCGGACGCTTCCAGATGGCGGCCTGACCGGCCGGCGCGGAACTTTTCGGGCCGCCGCGCGGTTCTAGCGGGTGTTGCGCCGCGCCGTATCGGCGGCGCGTGCGCGCGATCCGGGGTAATCGAAATGGTCAAGACGGAGTCCGGGGCGAAGGTCGACGAATTGCTGTCCGAGTATCGCGCCAGGCGCGATTTCTCGAAGACGACGGAACCGGACCATGCGCCGCCCAGCAAGCCGGCGGACGCGCTCACTTTCGTGGTGCAGAAGCACGACGCGACGCGGCTGCATTACGATTTCCGCCTCGAATGGGGCGGCGTGCTGAAGAGCTGGGCGGTGACGCGCGGCCCGAGCTACGACCCGGCGGAAAAACGCCTGGCCGTGCGCACCGAGGACCATCCGATCGCCTATGGCGCCTTCGAGGGCATCATCCCGGAAAACGAATATGGCGGCGGCACCGTCATGCTGTGGGACCACGGCACATGGGAGCCGGTCGGCGATTTCGAGAAAGGCCTGAAGGAAGGCAAGCTCGTCTTCCGGCTGGCCGGCCAGCGCCTCGTCGGCGAATGGACGCTGGTGCGCATGAAGCCTCGTCCGGGCGAAAAGCGCGAGAACTGGCTGATGATCAAGCATCGCGAGGAGGGTTTTGTCCCGCCCAGGGGCGACGTCCTGAAGAAGTTCGTGAAGAGCGTGACGACCGGCCGTTCGATGGCCGAGATCGCCAAGGGCGGGCGGACGTTGGCCAAGAGCGACCTGACGAATCGCAAGCCGGCTGCATTGCCGGTGGCCGCCGGCGTGACGGCGAAGCCGGCCGGCGCGGCGACGCCACCGGTGGCCGGCAAGGCGCCGCGCAAGGCGGGCAGCGCGCTTGCCATGCCACGATTCCGCGCGCCGCAACTGGCGACGCTCGTCGGCGAGGCGCCGGACGGTGACGAATGGATCTCCGAGATGAAGTATGACGGCTACCGCGCGCTGATCGCGGTCGCCGGCGGCAAGGCAAGGGTGTTCACGCGCAGCGGCCTCGACTGGACGGACAAGTTTCCCGGCATCGCCGCAGCTGCCGCCGCGCTGCCGGCCGGCCGCGCGCAGCTCGATGGCGAGATAGTCGCCTTCGACCGGAACGGCAAGACCGACTTTTCCGCGTTGCAGGAGGCGATCAAGGCCGGCGGGAAGGGGCTTTCCTGTTTCCTGTTCGACCTGCTGGAACAGGACGGCGCCGATCTGATCAAATTGACGCTCGTCGACCGCAAGGCGAAGCTCGAGGCGCTGCTCGGGCAGGGCAGCGCGCCGCTGATCTACTCGACGCACGTGGCCGGACGCGCCGGCGACGTCTTCCGCCAGGTCTGCGCCGCCGGCCATGAGGGCATCGTCGCCAAGCGCGCCGACGCGCCATACCGGTCCGGCCGCGGCCGTGCCTGGCTCAAGGTCAAATGCGGCAAGCGCCAGGAGTTCGTCGTCGGCGGCTATTCACCATCCGACAAGAGCGGGCGGACCGTGCGCTCGCTGCTGGTCGGCGTCAATGAAGGCGGCAAGCTCATCTACAAGGGCCGCGTCGGCAGTTTCGAGGGCGACACGCTGGCCGAAATCGAGACGCTGCTGGCGGCCAGACCGCGCAAGGCTTCGCCGTTCGAGGCGGTGCCGGCCGAGGCCGCGCGCGGCGCGCGCTATGTCGATCCCGACCTTGTCGTCGAGGTCGAATTCGCCGAATTTACCGCCGACGGCGTCATCCGGCACGGCGTGCTGAAGGGAACACGCGGCGACAAGGCTGCCGGCGACGTGGTGCTGGAGGTGCCGGAGGAGACGACGATGGAGCATGAATCGCGCGCCGTCATTGCCGGCGTGAAACTGTCCAACCCCGACAAGGTATTGTTTGCCGACCAGGGCATCACCAAGGCCGATCTGGCGGCGCACTACGAGCGCGTCGCAAGCCGCATGCTGCCGCTGATGGAAAAGCGCCTGCTCAGCCTGGTGCGCTGCCCGGACGGCGCGAGCGGCCAGTGCTTCTTCCAGAAGCATGAGTCGAAGGGCTTTCCGCCGGAGCTGAAGCTGCTGCCGATCACCGAGAACGACGGCGACAAGGCGAACTACCTCTATGCCGACAGTCTCGCGGCGCTGATCGCCGGCGTGCAGATGAGCACACTCGAATTCCACATCTGGGGCTCGCGCATCGACCAGCTCGAAAAGCCGGAACGCCTGGTGTTCGACCTCGACCCGGACGAGGATCTCGGCTTCGCCGACGTCCGCGACGCCGCCCTGGACCTGCGCGACCGGCTGGCGAGGATCGGGCTGAAGACGCTGGCGATGGTGACCGGCGGCAAGGGCGTGCACGTCATCGCTCCGCTCCAGCGCCGGGCGGAATGGCCGAAGGTCAAGGCGTTCGCGCGCGGCTTCGCCAAGCTCCTGGAGGACGAGGCGCCCGACCGCTATGTCGCCAACATGGCGAAGGCCAAGCGCAAGGGCCGCATCTTCGTCGACTATCTGCGCAACGAGCGCGGTTCGACGGCGATCGCGCCCTATTCGACGCGGGTGCGGCCGGGCGCGCCGGTGGCGACGCCGGTGTCGTGGGACGAGCTGAAGGGACTGCAAGCCGCCAATGCGTTCCACATCGGCGACATGGCGAGCCGCATGGCGGCGCCCGATCCGTGGGCGGAAGCCGCCGGCTGGAAGCAGTCGCTGACCAAGGCGATGCTGAAGAAGGTCGGCGAAGGCTGAGCCAATGGTCAGGCCGGGCGGTCGACGAAGCGTCCGGTCCAATGCGCGGCCGGCATGTCCCGTTCGGGCGCCCGAAGGGGAGGCGCGGACCGCGTCTCGCCCAGGAACTCCACGATCTTGTCCCGCGCCTTGCGCGCCTCGGGCATGTCGATCAGCGGCCAGACATGGACCATGCCTGGCTCGACGACCAGTTCCACCTTGACGCCGAGGGAGCGCGCCCGCTCGGCGAAACGGATCGTATCGAGCGTCAGCAGGTCGCGCCCGCCAGCGAGTATCAGCATCGGCGGCAGGATCGAGAGATCGCCCGTGATCGGGCTGATGCGCCAGTCGGCGCGGTCGATATGCGGCGCATAGTGTCGGATCGCCTCCAGCCCGCCCTCGATGTCGAGCCAGGGATCGCGCCTCGCCGCCTCGGGAAGGTCAGGGTTTTCCAACGTCATGTCGAGACCGGGCGAGATGAGCGCGTGGCGCGCGGGCAGCGGCAGGCCTTCCTCGGCCGCCATCATCGTCAGCACGACCGCCATGTTGCCGCCGGCCGAGTCCCCCAAGAACGCGATGTCGTCGGCCAGCGTCTCCGCCAGCATGCCGCGATAGGTGTCGAGCGCCATCGAGAAGATCGACTCGAAGCGATGTTCGGGCGCGATCGGATAGATCGGCACGGTGACATGAGCGTCGAGGCGCTCGGCCATCTCGGCGATCAGCCGCCAGTGATAGGGCGTGATATCAAACACATAGGCGCCGCCGTGCAGGTAGAGAATCCGCCGGTCGGCGGCGCCCGCGCGCGGCCTGACCTCGTAGACCGGCCGCCCGCGCACCTGGTGCTGCCGGATGTCGAGGCGGCCGACGACATCGGCGGGAGGGCGATGATCCTCGGTCAGTCGCGCCCGCGCGATCCAGCGGTTCATCTCGGCCGCGCTGGCAAATGCCTTCTTGCGGGTGTGCCGGAGGTAGAGGGCGACGGCATGGGACTTCAGACTGGGCATGCGCGAAAACTCATCGGACGCGTGATCGTTCCTCCACGTTTCGATGATCCGCTCGTTTGCCGGCGTCGTCAATTCACGTTCGAAAACAGCGTTTTGCGCGACGCGATGGCAGCCCATCCGCTCGCGCCTCGCCGCGCGGCCGCTCCGACGCCTCAGCCGATTGGAATCCCCCAGCCGAACACCGATCGCGGACGGCCCTGGCCCGAACGGCCGGTGCTTTGCCAGCCGATGTCGCGCTGTATCTCGACCGGAAGCTCGTTGAGCAGAAGCTCGGTTCGCCGCTGCTCCCGGGCGCGGCGGCGGTTCGCGGCTCTGCTGGCAAGTCCACTGATGAACGACATGCAATTTCTCCCTTTGCCCGGGCCGGATGGTCCGGCCGTCAGGGCGGGGAGGGATAGGCTCGGAATGTTTCGGGCCGGTCGCGCCGCGCCGCTTCGACCAGGAGCCGTTGTTGCGGAGCGGATACATTGCCGCCGGGCCGGAGCGGGGGAATCTACCCCCGCTCTCGCCTCGCCGCATGGCCTTCGCGGCCGCGCCGACGCGGCGTGGAATCGCCCGCCACGCCGTCCTCGCTGACCGTCTTGCGCGGCGGCAGCTTGACGGCTGCCGACAGTTTCGGGAACGGGTCGACCTTGTTGGGCAGCGCCATCGCGTCGATGAAGAGCTGCTGGAAATGCGGCTCCAGCGCAGTCTCGATCTTCTCGATCTTGCTCACCTGCTTCTCGATCTCGCGCCGGTGGTTGCGGTTGAGGAGCGCCATCAGCGCGCCGGTGCCGGCGGCGTTGCCGACGGCTTTCACCTCGGCCAGGTCGCAGTCGGGGATCAGGCCCAGCACCATGGCGTATTTCGGATCGATGAAGGAGCCGAAGGCGCCCGCGAAGCGGATCGTGTCGACGGTTTCCACCTCGAGCTTCTCCATCAGCAGCTTGATGCCGGCATAGAGGGCGGCCTTGGCGAGCTGGATGGCGCGCACGTCGTTCTGCGTGACGGTGATGCGCGGCTCGCCCTCGCGCCCCTCGCGCAGCAAATAGCTCCAGGTGCGGCCGTTCTGGACGATGCGCGGCGAACGCGCCGCAAGCGAGCCGTCGACGACGCCGTCCTCGGAGATGATGCCGCAGAGATACATTTCCGCGACCACCTCGATGATGGCCGAGCCGCAGATGCCGGTGACGCCAGTGGTCCAGGATTCCGGCTCAAAGCCCTCTTCGTCCGACCATTTGTCGAGGCCGATGATGCGGTATTTCGGCTCCAGCGTCTCGGGATCGATGCGCACGCGCTCGATGGCGCCGGGCGCGGCGCGCTGGCCGGACGAGATTTCCGCGCCCTCGAAGGCCGGGCCCGTCGGCGAGGAGGCGGCGACGACGCGTTGCCGGTTGCCGAGTACGATCTCCGCATTGGTGCCGACATCGACCAAGAGCATCATGCGGTCCTGCCGGTAGGGGCCTTCCGACAACGTCGCGCCGGCGGCGTCCGCGCCGACATGGCCGGCGATGCAGGGCAGCATGTAGATGCGCGCGCCCTGGTTGATGGTCAGCCCGATGTCGCGGCCCCAGGTGTGCACCGCGCCCGAGACGGCGAGCGCGAAGGGCGCCTGGCCGAGCTCGGTCGGGTCGATGCCGAGAAACAGGTGATGCATGATCGGATTGCCGACGAAGACCGCATCGAGGATGTCGTCCGGATTGACGCCGCCTTCCTCGCAGACCTTTCGGGTCAGCTCGTTGATCGCCTCGCGCACGGCCTTGGTCATCGCCTCGCGCCCGTCCGGATTCATCATCACATAGGAGACGCGGCTCATCAGGTCCTCGCCGAAGCGGATCTGCGGGTTCGACGTGCCCGATGTCGCGACGATGCGGCCAGACAGCAGCGAGACGAGGTGCATGGCGATCGTCGTCGAGCCGATGTCGCAGGCGATGCCGTAGGCCTCGTTGTGCAGGCCCGGCCACAGCGCGATAATGTTCGGCCGCGATGCCTCGAGGTCGCGGTGGATCGCCGCCGTGACGCCCCAATTGCCCTTGCGCAGGATCCCCTGCACCTGCGGGTAGAGGTGCTGCGCGACGAGCAGGTTGCTCCAGCCCCAGTCCTTCTCCAGCATCACCTTCAGCCGGTCGAGGTCGCCCAGCGGCTTGTGCATGTCGGGCTCGTCGACCTCGACATAGCAGAGCTGGATGGCCGGATCGCGCTCGATGACGCGGTCTATCGCGGCCTTGCGGATGGTCTGGGCGTTGACCACGGTGTCCTGCGGCACGTCGATGACGAGATCGCCCTGGATGGTCGCCGAGCATGACAGGCGCCGGCCCTCCGGCAGGCCGCGCACGCGCTCGTAGCGCTCTTCCTTGGCGCCCTTCGGCGAGATGTGGTCGTTCGACGAGACGATCTTGTGCTTGGCAAAATTGCCTTCCTGCACCTCGATCTGGCAGCGCCCGCAGGTGGCGCGCCCGCCGCACACGCTCTCGACATAGACGCCAAGCGTCCGCGCCGCGTCGAGCACCGCCGTGCCGACGGGGAAGCGACCCCGCTTGCCGGAGGGCATGAACAGGACGAGGGGATCGGTGTTCAATGAGACGGTGGTCAATTCGTATTTCCTAAAAATGAGCCAGCACGAGAAAATTCTCATGCTGGCTTTTAAAACTAAACAAGTGAACTCACCACAATCCGCCCACGCTCGAGCGGCTTGAATGCATCTTCCTTGTCGCGCCATTCGAACTGGATTTCGAGATCTACTTTGAGGAACTCCGCGAGCCGAACCAGGATTTTCGCGGCGTCCTCTGCCGAGACCCGTTGGTACGAGAATTCGTGTTCCGGCACATGCGCGTAGCCTTGGTCGATTTTTTTCCCGGAATAGACATTGGCCCCGCTCCAGGCGTGAACCTTCTTTGGATCGTTCGTTTTCGAGAATGCTTTGGTCAACGCAACTTCGACGAGCGAATTCCACTGGGACTTTTCCGGCTTCTGGCCATCGAAAATTCCACTGAGAAACTTCGTGTGCCGGAGCGGCGGCAGGTCACGGCCATAGTAGGAATTACCGATCGCCGAGGGATTGTTGCTCGCAGACCTCGGCTTTTCGCCGCCGGTATCGATAGCGTCCAACAAGCGCGAAATTACAGTTGCGGGCGTATCCACACACGGTGTGGCTAGTGATTGAAGGCGGACAAAATCCTTCTGAGATATCTCAATCGTAGGCATCATAGCCGTTCCTTTCGGTCGCGCGGGTTTGCGCTCCCGTATATGGAATGACGTAAATCCATATGCAAGAGTTTTTTATGGGTTTTTATAATATTTTTTTGCCTACCCCCGCCCCATCCGCGCTTCCCGCCCACCGCGCCTGCGCCCGCCGCCGGCCGCCGGGCCTTCGCCGGGTGCGTTGACTTGCGTCGGCGCCGCGATGGCGTGGCCGCCTTCGGACGCCTTGTAGTCCTTGTAGGTCTTGATCCAGTGCTGGCAGTTGGCGTCAGTGCCGTTCAGCACGTTGGCGGCGCGCACCGCCTCCATTTCCTGCGGGCGCACCGGGTTCATGATGGCGCTGGTCATGCCGGCGCCGATGACCATGGGGATGAAGCCAGCATTGATGCCGTGCCGGTGCGGCAGGCCGAAGGAGATGTTGGAGAGGCCGCAGGTGGTGTTGACCTTCAGCTCCTCGCGCAGGCGGCGCAGCAGCGCGAAGACCTGGCGGCCGGCGTCGCCGAGCGCGCCGATCGGCATGACCAGCGGATCGACGACCACGTCATAAGCCGGGATGCCGAAATCGGCGCAGCGCTCGACGATCTTCTTGGCGACCGCGAAGCGGACGTCCGGGTCCATCGAGATGCCGGTCTCGTCGTTCGAGATGGCGACCACCGGAACGTTGTATTTCTTGATCAGCGGCAGGATGGCTTCGAGCTTCTCCTCCTCGCCGGTGACCGAGTTGACCAGCGGGCGGCCCTTGGCGACCTTCAGCGCCGCCTCGATCGCCGCCGACACCGAACTGTCGATCGACAGCGGCAGGTCGACGAGGTTCTGCACGATCTCCAGCGTCTGCACGAGCAGGCCCGGCTCCGTGGCGTTCGGATCGACCGCGGTTACGCCGGCATTGACGTCCAGCATGGTGGCCCCGCAGGCCGCCTGCTCCAGCGCGTCGCGGATCACGGTCTCGAAATTGCCGGCGATCATCTCGGCGGCGAGCTTCTTGCGCCCCGTCGGGTTGATGCGTTCGCCGATGACGCAGAACGGCTGGTCGAAGCCGATGATGATTTCCCTGGTCGCCGAGGCGACGATCGTGCGCGTCATTCTGGTTCTCCGTCCCGATCCTTGGATCGCTGTAGTGGGTTGTCCGGTTTCGTCAAGCGGAGGCGGCGCTCAGTGCGCCGCTTCCTTCACGATGTTCTGCGGCGTCTGGTCGGGATCGTCGTGCAGCAGATGATCCAGGCGGTCGGCGACCATGCGTTCGTCCCGCCCGGCCTCGCGCCGCCAGGGCCGGCGGCCCTTGAGCACGCCGGATTCGTCGACGATCTCGGCGACATATTCTTCCTGGCGGTAGGCCATCACATGGATGCCGGAGACGCCTGGGATCTCCTTCACCTCGTTGATGATGTCGATGGCGATCTGCTTGCCTTCCTTCTTCTGGTCGGCAGCGCCCTCGAGGCGCTTGATCACCGCGTCCGGGATGTGGATGCCGGGCACGTTGGAGCGGATCCATTTGGCGGTCTTGGCGGACGCCAGCGGCCCAACGCCGCACAGCACGTAGCACTGCTCCGTGTAGCCGAGATCGCGCACGCGCTCCATGTAGGTGCGGAACATCGGCACGTCGAAGCAATACTGGCTTTGCACGAACTGCGCGCCGGCGGCGATCTTCTTGCCGAGCCGATGCGGGCGGAAATCGTAGGGCGGCGCGAAGGGGTTGATGGCGGCGCCGAGGAAGACCTCGGGCGGCGTCGTCAGCTTGCGGCCGGACAGGAACTTCGCGTTGTCGCGCATGATGCGGATGGTTTCGAGCAGCGACATGCAGTCGAGGTCGAAGACCGGCTTGGCGCCCGGCTGGTCGCCCGCCTGCACGCCGTCGCCGGTCAGGCAGAGGATGTTGGAGACGCCCATGGCGGCGGCCCCCAGCACGTCGCCCTGGATGGCGATGCGATTGCGGTCGCGGCACGAGATCTGCATGATCGGCGCATAGCCCATGCGGGTCAGAAGCGCGCAGATGCCGACAGACGACATGTGGCAGTTGGCGCCCGACGCGTCGACCGCGTTGATGCCGTCGACCCAGCCGTCGAACACCTTTGCGCGCTCGTAGACGTCCTGCGCATTGGCGCTGTCGGGCGGGTTGAGTTCCGCCGTCACCGCGAACTCGCCGCGGCGCAGCACGCGCTCCAGCCGGCCGCGCGAGGAATGGCCGGGCAGGGGGTCGAGCGGCAGGTCGATGCCGGCCGGATTCTCGTCGCGCTGGCGACCGGTCATGCCGACACCCGGGCGTTTGCGGCCTCGCGGGCGGCGGCCGCCTGCGCCGTGACGCGCAGCCAGGCCGAGGTTTCGCGCAGCGACTGGTCGACCGGCTTCTGCACGTTCAGGATGGCGTCGCCCTTGACCATGTTCCTCGAGCCTTCCCAGGCCTTGACCCAGACGCACGGCATGTCGGGCTCGACCTCGCAATTGCCGTTGGCGCGCACGCCGCCGCACGGGCCGTTGCGCAGCTGCTTGGGGCAGTTCATCGGGCAGGACATGCCGGTCGACGACAGCACGCATTGGCCGCACATGCGGCAGTCGAACATGAAGCCCTTGACGCGCTTCTCGACGAACTTGATCGGGGCCTCGACGCGGGAATAGCCAATGCCCTTCCACAGCGGATGCAGCAGCAGGAACGCGTCGGCGAATTTCGCATAGAACCATTCGAGCGCGCGCGAGTGGCGCACCGACCAGAGCCGGATCGCGTAGGAGCGCTGCACGCGGCGCTGCGGCGACACGTCGGCGGGCTTGTAGTCGCTCTTCGGCGCGGCCTTCTTGTTGAGGCTCGCCTGGGTCACCGCCGCGGCTTGCTGGGGCGCCTGGACGGGCGCCGTGGCTGGCGATTGCGCGGATGGCTGCTCAGACATGTTCGGTTCCGCCCTGCTTGGCCAGCGCCACCAGCCGGTCGCGGCCGTAGGCCGCGTCGATGTCGGCCATCGCCTTGTCGGCCTCGGCCTCGAGGTCGTCGCCCACCGGCACCGGTTCGGCCTTGCGCCATTCCGCCAGATAGGCGTCGGAGTCGCCCGCGCCCGAGCGCATGGCGGCCATGTCGATCGCCTCCGTGAAACGCAGCGGCAGCTCGCGCCTGGCGTTGGTGCGGCCCTTCTTCACGATGATCTGGGCTGGGATATCGCGCCAGTAGACGACGATCAGGTCGGCCATGCGTCATGCTCCTCATTGACGCGCGAGCATTGCCGGAACCGCTGCCGGACCGCTTGTTATGGGACGACGCGCGCGCATTCAAAAGCGACGCCGCGAATTGGACAGGACTTGTCCACAGGGCGCCGACATGCGCCCGTCACATCGCTGCGCAATAAAAGACGCGCGATGGCGCGAGGCTCCGCACCCCTCGGCTCCGCCGCTTGACCCCGCTAAGGGTTTTCGCCGGACGTTTCCTTGCCAATTGGCGAAAACACGGGCGCCGGCCAGCCCCTGCGCTGGCGCCCGCCTTTTTCGGTCGGGTCAGAACGGCCAGAACATGGATGCGTGTGACCAGGCGAAGCCGAGCAGCGCGCCGGCCGAGCCGATGACCAGCGTGATGACGACAAGCGACAATATGCCGATGACGGTGGCGATGCCGAGCAGGATTCCGTCGCGTTCCGACAAGGCGAAACCGAGCAGCGTGACGGCGAAGGCCGGCAGCCAGTTGCCGAGCGGGATCGGCAGCGTCACGACGACGGAGAGCACCAGCGCGATGCCGCCGACGATGCGCTCGCCCTGTTTCGGCCAGAACGGCCAGTAGCGCGGCCGGATGAACCGTTCCAGCCAGACGAGCCAGGGCACGACCCTGGCCATCGTGCCGCGAAACTGTTCGGCGGTCAGCGACACGTCGAGTATGCGCCGCGGCAGCCAGACGGTGATGCTGCCATAGACCATCTGCGCGGCGACGATCACCAGGGGCAGACCGAGCACGGCAGACGCGCCCGGCGGCAGCGGCAGGAGATTGAAGAGCGCAAACAGGATCAGCAGGGTGGCGAAGCTGCGGTCGCCAAGCGCGGAGCGGATCTCGCGAATCGTTATCGGCCCGGTCACGCCAAGCGCCATCGCCTCGAAGACGGCAGACAGACGCTGCGGCGGCGGCCGCGCGTCGGCCGGCAGCCTGACATCCTGGAATTCACCCATCGACTGCTTCACCAGGCGCCCCGTTCGCGCCAATCCTCGCGCTTTCCCCATCGCTTCGGCCATAGTGCGCGCCAGCGGTTAAGTCTTGATGACAAAGGGGCTCATGCCGGCATCTGGCGCTGTCAGCGTCTGAATTCAAGGATGTCGAGCCTCGATTCGTAGCGCGGCGCGGGCAACTCGATGCGCCAGCTCGACGCACCCGTGCGAAAGGCATAGCCGGCCTGGTCGCTGTCGGGTCCCGTGCCATAGGCCGGGAACGGGTCGTCGTTGACCGCGCCGGAGCCGAGATAAGTGAGCCTCGTGTCGCTGTCGGTGAAGAAGCGGCCCTTGGTGCGCTGCGAGCCAGTCAGCTTCTGCAGCGTCCAGCCCGAGCCGTCGTCGGTGACGCGGCATTTGAACCAGCCATAGGCGATCAGCTCTGCGAAACCGCCCACCTTGATGGTGCGGCACCTCCATTCGCCGGTCATGTCGAAATCCGCGAAGGATTTCGCCGCCGGCCCGACCGCGGCGTCGAGAACCGCGATATCGGCGGCCGAACCCTTGGCGCGCGCCTCCTTCAGCGCCTCGGCGCGGGTCGCGTCGTAGTTCGCCAGCCGCGCTCGGTCGGCAGGCGTGATCAGGCTCTCGATCTCGCCGGTGGCGAGCGCCGGAAGCGCCGTCAGCGCGAGGAGTGCGGCAAGCAGGAAGCGGGGAAAACGCATGCGGAGGCTCCGATTTGATGGCAGGATGCCGGCAAAACCGGCCGTTTTCATGATACGGCTTGCCTGGTTGCCGTGCGGGCCAGCGCAGGCGCGAGATCGCCGTAGCCGGTCGATCGTTTCTCATAGGCGAGGCCGAGCATCGCGGCGGCTGCGACCGCGACCTTTTCCAGTTCGGAATTCTCGGTCTGCGCGAGATAGACGACCTTCTCGTAATTGCCGAAATAGTCCCGCGCCAGTTCCGGATGCCGGTCGAGGCCGAGCGGCTTCATGAAGAAGGCGTCGAAGTGCCGGCACAGGAAGTCCGTCATGTAGAAGGCCATCATGTCGCCGTCGGCGAGCTGCTCGAAGGCCGCGCCCCCCTGGTAGAAGGCGAAGCAGTGCGGCCCGGCCATGCGCTCGACGCCATGCTTCTGCAGCACCTTGTCAAGCATGCCGCCGGTGCCGCAATCGGCATAGCCGGCGAAGATGTGCGTGTAGCCGTCACGCCGCGCATCGGCGATGGCCGTGTCCATCGCCGACGGGATGCGGTCGGGATGGTAGTGCAGCTCTGCTGGCAGGCAGATCAGGTCGAGATGGTCGAGGCGATGGCTCGCCTTCACGGCCAGCACCTCGCGCGCGATCATCCCGCAGGCAATGACCAGCACCTTGTCTGCGTTGTGTGACTGGCCTGCATTCATCGCGTTCATGGAACCCATGCCGCACCGGCGCGTTGCCCTCGATAGATCATATATAACAATAGGGAATTTACTTCCATGACCGCAGCACGCCTCGTCCCCGTCGTCGCCCTCATCTGCGTCATGGCCCTTTCGGCCTGCGCCAACACGGTGCGCGGCGTCGGCCGCGATATCAATGCGACGGCCGACGCGGTCGAAGACTCCATTGACTAGGGTCGTCGGGTTCCGAATCACAGCAAAGGCGGCCTCGGGCCGCCTTTTTCGTATCTGGCGCGCCGGCAGCTGCCTAGCTTGCCCGCCCAGCCATCCAGCGGCCGGATCGTGGCGGCGCCGGGGCCGACTGAGCGCCGAGCCTGACGGCAGAGAGGCGCCGCGCGGGCGCCTCTTCGACTGCGGGGGAGGTGTGCAGCCGGCCTGGCTTCAGGCCGAGGCGCGCTGCTGGTTGTGCTTGCGCTTCATGTATTCCTTGGCCGTCTCGACGGCGACCGCCGCGTCGCGGCAATAGGCATCGGCGCCGACGGCCTTGCCGAACTCCTCGTTGAGCGGCGCGCCGCCGACCAGCACCACATAGTCGTCGCGCATGCCCTTTTCCTTCAGCGTGTCGATGACGACCTTCATGTAGGGCATGGTGGTGGTGAGCAGCGCCGACATGCCGAGGATGTCCGGTTTGTGCTCCTCGATCGCCGCCAGATATTTCTCGACCGGATTGTTGATGCCGAGGTCGATGACGTCTAAGCCGGCGCCCTCCATCATCATGCCGACGAGGTTCTTGCCGATGTCGTGGATGTCGCCCTTGACGGTGCCGATGACCATCTTGCCCTGCTTGGGCGCGCCGGTCGCGATCAGCAGCGGGCGCAGGATGAACATGCCGGCCTTCATGGCGTTGGCCGAGAGCAGCACTTCCGGCACGAACAGGATGCCGTCGCGGAAATCCTCGCCGACGATGCGCATGCCCTCGACGAGCGCCTCGGTCAGCACCTTGTAGGGCGCCCAGCCGCGGCCGAGCAGGATGTTGGTGCCTTCCTCGATTTCCTCCTTCAGACCATCATAGAGATCGTCGTGCATCTGCTGCACGAGTTCGTCGTCGGAAAGCTCGGAAAGGATGATCTCGTCGTCTGACATGTTTCGCCGGGCTCCATGAGAGGCTGTGCGGAGCGGGGACTTTCGCCCCGCGGAATTCCGTGCGCATATCTAGTCTGCATTGGCGGCGCTCTCATAGCTGATTTGCGACGTCGTGCAAAACGAAAGCGACTGGATATCAGCAGTTTGCCGTGTCGATTCTGCGACATGCCTTGGCGCTGCCAAGACTGTTCGGCCGGGTCGCATGGCTACGATCCCGCCTAAGCGGCGATATTATCCGCAAGTCATCATTTCAGGGAAGATCCGAACCTGGACGAGCCGGTTGCAGTCGAGCAGGAATCGGGCAGCGGCAGGCGCAGCCGCGCGGACCGCGCCAGCGGCGGCGCCGCG
>JAUYMV010000200.1 GCA_030698645.1 Mesorhizobium sp. | reverse complement strand
CGTCGCGCATGCGCGACGACAGTTTGTCGTCCATGTCGCGCAACAAGCGGATGCATCCTTGCGCGTAGTTGGCGATCGCCGACAGCGGCTGGTTGAGCTCGTGTGCCAGCGTCGAGGCCATTTCGCCGACCTCGTTCAGTCGCGACAGTCGCGCCAGTTCGCCCTGGATCTCGTGCAGACGCGCCGCCGATTCCTCGCGCTCCGTGAGGTCGCGGATGAAGCCCACGAAATAGATCCGGTCGCCGGACCTGATCTCGCCGACGGCGAGCTTCATCGGAAAGGTCGAACCATCCTTGTGGCGGCCGAACACGACGCGGTCGACGCCAATGATTCGTTTCTCGCCGGTCGTGAGATAGCGGTGCATGTAGCCGTCATGCTCATGCTGGTAGGGTTCCGGCATCAGCATCCGTACATTGCTGCCGATGGCGTCGGCTTCGGCATAGCCGAACTGGCGCACGGCGGCGGCGTTGAAGGAGAGAATCGTGCCGTCCTTTTCGATCAGCACGGTGGCGTCGAGCGCCGTGTCGAGGATCGACCCGATCATCGCCTCGCGTTCGTCGAGCCTGCTCTCCGTCGTGTCCATCAAACGGCGCGCGTGGTGCAGCATCTCGCCCATCAGCCCGATGACGACGCCCGAAATGGCGAACACCGAGAACTCGATGGTATCGGCCCGCCGCAGGCCCGCTTCGTCCAGATAGAGGGCCGCGATGATCGACAGCAGGACCGCCGCGAGGCCGGGCCCGATTCCGCCGGCGATCGCGGCCAGCACGACCACAGGAAGAAAGAGAAGGAGCACGGATGCGCCCGCAAGCAGGTCGGGTATGGCAACGCAGATGCCAAGCGCGACAACAATCGCGAGAAGCGCCAGCAGGTGGCCGCCGGCCCCTTCGAGACGCCGCGAGAACAGCGCTTGAAGGACGCGACCCTTGAGGCCGGAGATGTCTCTTGCCGGCATTCAGCTTTTCCAGGACCGTGGCACGGAGGCGAACCTACCCGTATCCGACGGCAAAGCCAATGTGCCGTTGGGTGAAGACCCGGGGCCGGTGTGCCCGTCCCTACGGGCGGTGGCGCCGAGGCCGCGCGGCGGATCGCTCCAGCCGGTTCAACTCCTGGGATATGCCGAAATCAGGACACCTGACGATGAACGCTTCGCGCGCCACGCTCCCCTCCGCAGGTCAGATCACGGCATCCGGACTGGCGTCTTCGGGCCGAACGATGCCTGACGACCCGTCCGCGGCGCGCTCCCCCGCCAGCCATCTGAATATCCAGGCGGCGATCGTGCCGAGCCCGAGGAAGATCAGCGTCAGGTTGATCAGCCATCCGATGAAGGGAATGAAGTTGAGCGTGGCCGCCACGGCCAGGCCGACGGCGATGACGGCAAGGCGCACCGCCAGCGTCGGCTCTAACTGCCTGAGGCCGACCGCGATGCGCCAGGCGAGCGCATAGACGCCGAGCAGGTAGCCGACGATCCACAGCGCGACGATGGCGAGCAGCACGACCGGGATCAGCGGAATTCCGATCAGCGTCATCGCACTGACGGGAATGAGGCCGACCAGCGTCGCCAGTCCGAGCACGCCGAGCCCGATCGACCGAAACGGCGCCGCGATCGCGGCGCTTCGCAGTTCCTCCACCCGCCGCGGCGCCAGCGAAAGCAGCACGGCGGCCGTCACGACGAGGAACAGGATGGTGACCACGAAGCCGAAGAACAGGCCGAGGAAGGACGGCCAGAAATGCGGCATCGAGCGCCCCATCGTATCCTGCACGCTGTCCACGGCGGAGCCGACTTCGAGCTTCTCGAAGCGCACGCGGTCCGCCGCGATGACGCTTGCGGGGATTTCGACAGGCACGCGCGACGCGTAGGTCAGCGTGCCGCCGATCCTCGCCTCCGGCCCGAAGACCAGCGTGCCCGCCGTCAGCCGGGCGTCGCCGGCAATCGTGCCGTTGACGGCGAGCGTCCCCGCGGCGGCCAGCAGGCTGCCGGCGACGGGCGCATCGACCGTGACGTTGCCGCCAGCCAGCCGCGCATTGCCGCCGACCGCCGCCAGCTTGCGCAGGTGGACGTTGAAGCCGCCCGCCGTGACGTCCTCGCCGACCGGCTGCTCGATCGTTACGGAAAAACCGCTCGCATAGAGATTGCCGCCGACCGGTCCCTCGACATCGACATTGAACCCCATCGCATGGCCGTCGCTCTCGACCCTGCCCCGCAGATTGACCGAGAAGCCGACGGCCAGCGCATCGCGCGGGCTGGGCTGCGAAACAGTTGCACTCGATCCGGAGACGTAGACATCGCCGCCGAGAACGAGTGGCTCATCGGCCCACGCCGACGAGCCGGTGGCCACAATCAAGGCCAGGATGAGAGCGAAGCCAGAAATCCAGCGCATGGACGCCTCCAGAACAGGGGCCGCATGGAGACCCGCGAAGATGTCCCGACAAAAGCGCATGCGCGTCAGACCTGCGTTGATCCGCATCAAACCGAAGGCGAATTGACGGCGGCTACCGCCACATGCCGCGCATGCGCGACTTGAGGTCGACGCGGATGTCGGGCTGCGGCGCGCGGCCGGCCGCGCCGGCGGGCGGCGGCCAGGCGCAGCTCTCGAAATGCACCAGCATCGAGGCCGGGATGAAGCGGGTGCGCGAGGCGTAGACGTGGCGGTCGCCCCGCGCCGCCTGGCCGTGCGTGAAGAAGCGCTGCGGCGTGATCAGGCTGAGCTGGTCCTTCGCCCGCGTCATCGCGACATAGAGCAGCCGGCGTTCCTCCTCGATCTCGGCGCTCTCGCCGACGGCGAGGTCGGACGGAATGCAGCCGTCGACCACGTTCAGCACGAAGACGTTCTTCCACTCCTGCCCCTTGGCCGAGTGGATGGTGGACAGGATCAGATAGTCCTCGTCGAGGTGCGGCACGCCGGCCTGGTCGCTGGTGGCGTCCGGCGGATCGAGCGTCAGGTCGGTGAGAAACCGCTCGCGCGACGCATAGCCCGACGCGATCTGCTCGAGCTGCAGCAGATCGGCGCGGCGCGTCGTGGCGTCCTCGTGGAGACGTTCAAGATGCGGCTCGTACCAGAGGCGCACGCGTTCGAGATCCGCCGGCCAGCGCGCGGTGGCGGCGCGCAGGCCGGAATAGAGCGCGAGGAATGCCGGCCAGTCGGCCTCCGCCTTGGCCGGCACGCGGCAGCCGGCAAGTCCGAGCGTCACGTCGAGCGCGGTCTCCATCGCCAGGATGATCTGGCCGGCGGTCGACGGGCCGATGCCGGGCAGCAATTGCAGCACGCGGAAGGCGGCGACGCGGTCGCGCGGATTTTCGGCAAGGCGCAGCACCGCCAGCATGTCCTTGACATGCGCGGCGTCGAGGAACTTCAGCCCGCCGAACTTGACGAACGGGATGTTGCGCCGGGTCAGCTCGATCTCGAGCGGGCCGCTGTGATGCGAGGCGCGGAAGAGCACGGCCTGCGATTTCAGCGCCGTCCCGGTCTCGCGCTCTTCGAGAATCCGTTCGCAGACATGGTTGGCCTGCTCCGCCTCGTCGCGCACCGTAACGAGGCGGGGCCTGGCGAGCGACTTCCGCTCGCTCCACAAATTCTTGGTG
>JAUYMV010000195.1 GCA_030698645.1 Mesorhizobium sp. | reverse complement strand
ATCTGACCTACGCGCTGCTGGCGCTCGCGCTCGATCTCGTCTGGGGCTATTGCGGCATCCTCAGCCTCGGCCACGGCGCCTTCTTCGCGCTCGGCGGCTATGCGATGGGCATGTATCTGATGCGCCAGATCGGCGACCGCGGCGTCTACGGCAACCCGGTCCTGCCCGATTTCATGGTTTTCCTGAACTACAAGGAACTGCCCTGGTTCTGGTATGGCTTCGACCAGTTCTGGTTCGCGGCGCTGATGGTCATGGTGGTGCCCGGCCTGCTCGCCTTCGTCTTCGGCTGGTTCGCGTTCCGCTCCCGCGTCACCGGCGTCTATCTGTCGATCATCACCCAGGCGATGACCTATGCGCTGCTGCTCGCCTTCTTCCGCAACGATATGGGCTTTGGCGGCAATAACGGCCTGACCGATTTCAAGGAGATCCTCGGCTTCAACGTGCAGGCGGGCGGCACGCGCTCGGCGCTCT
Organism: Mesorhizobium sp.; assembly: GCA_030698645.1. GTDB lineage: Bacteria > Pseudomonadota > Alphaproteobacteria > Rhizobiales > Rhizobiaceae > Mesorhizobium_A. The sequence continues at coordinate 5,302 of JAUYMV010000195.1, read as the reverse complement.
TCGCAGCCTCGGCCATCGCGCTTGCCGCAGGCGTCGCGGTGACCGCCGCGATCGTGTCGTCGAAATACGGCAAGCTGCTGGTGGCCGTGCGCGATGCCGAGAGCCGCACGCGCTTTCTCGGCTGGCGGCCGGAGAACGTAAAACTGTTCGCCTTCACGGTCTCGGCCGTGATGGCCGGCATCGCCGGCGCGCTCTACGTTCCGCAGGTCGGCATCATCAATCCGGGCGAGTTCGAACCGGCGAACTCGATCGAAGTCGTGGTCTGGGCCGCCGTCGGCGGACGCGGCACCATCGTCGGCCCGATCATCGGCGCGATCCTGGTCAATACCGGAAAATCCTATTTCACCGGCGCGCTGCCCGAACTCTGGCTGTTCGCGCTCGGCGGCCTCTTCATCTTCGTCACGCTGTTCCTGCCGCGCGGCATCGTCGGCACATGGGACTACTGGCAGACCAACCGCCGCGAGCACAAGGCGGCGGCCGACGCCGCTCAACCCCCACCGGTGGCCGAGCCCGTGGTCCGCGCCGGCCCACAATCGGGCGCGCCGTCGCTTGGCGGCGCAGAACCCCAGCCGGCGGAGTAGGGCGATGTCCAGGAGCGAGACCATCCTCTACCTCGACGGCGTGTCGGTTTCCTTCGACGGTTTCCGCGCCATCAACAATCTGTCGCTGGTGCTGGGCAAGGGCGAGATGCGCGCCATCATCGGGCCGAACGGCGCCGGCAAGACCACCATGATGGACATCGTGACCGGCAAGACGAAGCCCAACTCCGGCGAAGTCTTCTTCAACGGCACGATCGACCTGACCAAGCATGACGAGGCCGACATCGCGATGATGGGGATCGGCCGCAAGTTCCAGAAGCCGACGGTGTTCGAAAGCCATACGGTCGAGGACAATCTCGTGCTGTCGCTGAAAGGCCCGCGCTCGATCTTCCCGGCGTTGTTCAACCGGCGCTCGCTCGAGGATACGCAGCGTATCGACGAGATCCTGGCGCTGACGCGGCTGGAAGCGCGGCGCAACGACTATGCGGCCAATCTCTCGCACGGCCAGAAGCAGTGGCTGGAGATCGGCATGCTGCTGGCGCAGGACCCGAAGCTGCTGCTGGTCGACGAGCCGGTCGCCGGCATGACCGACGCCGAGACGGAGGAGACCGCGCGCCTCCTGAAGGACATCGCAAAAACCCATTCGGTGGTCGTCGTCGAGCACGACATGCACTTCGTGCGCGAGCTGGGCGTCAAGGTGACCTGCCTGCACGAGGGCTCGGTGCTGTCGGAAGGCTCGCTCGATTTCGTCAGCGCCGACGAGCGCGTCATCGAAGTCTATCTGGGGAGATGAGCATGTACTGGCGCATCTGTCTCGACAGCATTCCGGGCCATCTCGCCAAGTCCGAGGAGCCGCGGCTTCCGCCGCCGGCGCGGCGGCGCTGGCCAAGGGCGATACACGGATTCACGAACCCCCTCCGTCTGGCCCTCGCGCCAGCCTCCCCCCTCGTGGGGGAGGAGGGGGACCAATCGCCGAAGGGGATGCAGCATGCTTGAGGTGACGGACGCGACGCTGCACTACGGCGCCGCCCAGGCGCTGCGCGGCGTGTCGCTGAAGGCGGACGCCGGCAAGATCACCTGCGTGCTCGGGCGCAACGGCGTCGGCAAGACAAGTCTCATGAGATCGATCGTCGGCCACCACAGGCTGACGAGCGGAACGGTCGCCTTCGAGGGGAAGGCGCTCGACCGGAGCGCGGCATACGATCGCGCACGGTCGGGCATCGCATTCGTGCCGCAGGGCCGGGAAGTGTTTCCGCTGCTGACTGTGAAGGAGAACCTGGAAACCGGCTTTGCGCCGGTCAAGCGTGGCGAGCGTCACATCCCGGGCTATGTGTTCGAGCTGTTTCCGGTGCTGAAGGACATGCTGTCGAGGCGCGGCGGCGATCTCTCTGGCGGCCAGCAGCAGCAACTGGCCATCGGCCGGGCGCTGGTGACGCGTCCAAAGCTGCTGGTTCTCGACGAGCCGACCGAGGGCATCCAGCCCTCGATCATCAAGGATATCGGCCGCGCCATCCGCTTCCTGCGCGACCAGACCGGCATCGCCATCCTGCTCGTCGAACAGTATCTCGACTTCTGCCGCGAACTCGCCGACGAGGTCAATATCATGGACCGCGGCCTGATTGTGCACACCGGGCCGGCGTCGGATCTCGACCGGGCCGACGTCAGAAAATTCCTCACCGTCTGAGGCCGCGTTCGCGCCCACGGTAACCGGGACTTAAGCATATCGGCGCCAGAGTGGCCGGATCATCAACGGTGACCGATCGCGACCATGTGGACCCGCCAGCACAAGAAACGGAAGACCGGCGCGCTGATCGTGCCGGCCCTGGCGATCGTATTCCTGTCCTATTTCGGATTTCACGCCTTGCACGGCGAATTCGGCATCTATTCGAGCTACCGGCTCGTCGATCGCGCCGCCGACCTTGAGACGAAGCTGGCGCTGCTCAAATCCGAACGCATGCATCTCGAAAGTCGGGTGCTGCTGCTGCACGACGGAACGATCGAGAAGGACATGCTCGACGAACAGGCGCGCCGCGCGCTGAATCTGACGCATCAGGACGAGATCACCATCATCAAGCCCAATCGCTAGGTATTAATCGAATTTCAGTTAATAGCTAAATTATTTATTAAAAACAGAACCTTAGTTCTGCGCCACGCATTGCTGCCCTGCATTTTTTAGCATGGCTGAAAGCGTTCCCCCATGCTAGCCTTCGCGCAATGGGGGTGAATGCTCCCGCGTCCGCGAAGAGACAGAACAGGGAGAATGCCATGGCCGTTGCCGCCCGCAAAGCGTCCGCCAAGCCGAAGTCGGATCCGGCGACGCTTGCCGCCCTGAAGGCGCCGAAGCCGGCGGCGTTCTCCAAGTCCGACGATCTGTCGGCCTATCGCCACATGCTCCTGATCCGCCGTTTCGAGGAAAAGGCCGGCCAGCTCTACGGCATGGGCTTCATCGGCGGCTTCTGCCATCTCTATATCGGCCAGGAGGCGGTCGTCACCGGCCTCAAGATGTCGCTCATCGAGGGCGACCAGATGATCACCGCCTATCGCGACCATGGCCATATGCTGGCGATGGAACTCGATCCGCGCGGTGTCATGGCGGAGCTGACAGGGCGGCGCGGCGGTCTGTCGCGCGGCAAGGGCGGCTCCATGCACATGTTCTCCAAGGAGAAGAACTTTTATGGCGGCCACGGCATCGTCGGCGCCCAGGTGTCGCTCGGCACGGGCTTGGCCTTCGCCAACCGCTATCGCGGCAACAACAATGTGTCGCTGACCTTCTTCGGCGACGGCGCCGCTAACCAGGGCCAGGTCTACGAGAGCTTCAACATGGCCTCGCTGTGGAAGCTGCCGGTGATCTACGTCATCGAGAACAACCGCTACGCGATGGGCACCGCCGTGCATCGCTCGTCGGCCGAGACCGACTTTTCGCATCGCGGCATCTCGTTCAAGATCCCCGGCATCCAGGTCGACGGCATGGACGTGCGCGCGGTCAAGGCTGCCGGCGACATGGCGACCGAGCATTGCCGCTCGGGCAAGGGGCCGATCATCCTCGAGATGCAGACGTACCGCTATCGCGGCCACTCGATGTCGGACCCGGCGAAATACCGCTCCAAGGACGAGGTGCAGAAGATGCGCTCCGAACACGACCCGATCGAGCAGGTCAAGCAGCGGCTGATCGAGAACAAGTGGGCGAGCGAGGACGACCTGAAGGCGATCGACAAGGAGGTGCGCGACATCGTGGCGGACGCCGCCGAATTCGCGCAGGCCGACCCCGAGCCGGATGTCTCGGAACTCTACACCGACATCTATCTCGAAGCCTGAACGGGGCCTGCGCGGCATGCAGTTCGTCTTCATCATTTTCGCGCTCGGCGCCGCCGCCGCATGGCTGGTGGCTGTCGCGAGCGCGTTCGGCCTAATGACCGCCGCCCCGCCAGGCACCCGCTTCGCGACGATTTTCGATATCGGCTTCTGGCGCTTCGCAGCTGTCGAAAGCCGCGTCGGCCCGGCGGCCTTCACGCATATCCGACGCTACCGCGCGGCAATCATCACGTTCTTCGCATCCGTCCTGGCCGGGCTCGCCACCGGGATGGCCGCGATCCAATTTTCCAGTTCAGCGAACTGAGACCGGAGTTCCGCATGCCGATCGAAATCCTGATGCCCGCGCTGTCGCCCACCATGGAGGAGGGCACGCTCTCCAAATGGCTGAAGAAGGAGGGCGACAAGGTGTTGGCTGGAGACGTCCTGGCCGAGATCGAGACCGACAAGGCGACGATGGAGGTCGAGGCCGTCGACGAGGGCACGCTTGGAAAGATCCTGGTCGCGGCCGGCACCGAGAACGTCAAGGTCAACGCGCCGATCGCCGTGCTGCTGCAGGAGGGCGAGAGCGCGGGGGATGTGAAGCCTTCGGCAAAGGCCGAGGCGCCAAAACCGTCCGCCGCGCCGGAGAAGACGGCGGAGCCTGCGCCGGCATCCGATGATGCCGGAGGCAAGGCGCGCGAGGCGAGCGAGGAGCCGACAGCCACCAAGGAGGCGGCCGCCGTGCCGGCGCAGCCGAAGGCGCAGGTCGCCGCCGATCCCGACATCCCCTCGGGTACCGAGATGGTCCCGACGACGGTTCGCGAGGCCCTGCGCGATGCCATGGCCGAGGAGATGCGGCGCGACGCGGACGTCTTCATCATGGGCGAGGAGGTCGCCGAGTACCAGGGCGCCTACAAGATCACGCAGGGGCTGCTGCAGGAGTTCGGCGCCAAGCGCGTCGTCGACACGCCGATCACCGAGCACGGCTTCGCCGGCGTCGGCGTCGGCGCGGCGATGGCCGGCCTGAAGCCGATCGTCGAATTCATGACCTTCAACTTCGCCATGCAGGCGATCGACCAGATCATCAATTCGGCGGCCAAGACGCTCTACATGTCGGGCGGCCAGATGGGCGCGCCGATCGTAATCCGCGGTCCGAACGGCGCGGCCGCCCGCGTCGGCGCGCAGCACAGCCAGGACTATGCCGCCTGGTACAGCCATATCCCGGGCCTGAAGGTCATCCAGCCCTACAACGCCGCCGACGCCAAGGGCCTGCTCAAGGCGGCGATCCGCGACCCGAACCCGGTCATCTTCCTCGAGAACGAGATCCTCTACGGCCAGACCTTCGACGTGCCGAAGCTCGACTACGTGCTGCCGATCGGCAAGGCGCGCATACACAAGCAGGGCAACGACGTCACCATCGTGTCGTTCGGCATCGGCATGACCTATGCGGTCAAGGCGGAAGCGGAACTGGC
>JAUYMV010000192.1 GCA_030698645.1 Mesorhizobium sp. | reverse complement strand
GGTCGCGCGCCGTCGGCCAGGCGCAGGTCCCGGAGTTCGAGGATGGCGCCCGCGCCGTCGCGCACCGCCACTTGGGAAAGATGGATCTTCTGCCCGAGCATCGCATTGACCGCCCCGTCATAGTCGAGCGGCTTGCTTTCGAACACGCCGGTGATCTGGCCGTCGCGCAGGCTGACGATGCGATCGGCGAGCCGGCGGATATCCGACATGCGGTGCGAGATGTAGAGGATGGCGACGCCGCGCGTGCGCAGCCGGTCGATCAGCGCGAACAGGCGGTTCGCCTCGCTGCTCGACAGCGAAGAGGTCGGCTCGTCGAGGATCAGCACCTTCGGCTCGTGCGCCATGGCGCGCGCGATCGCCACCATCTGGCGGTCGGCGAGCGACAGGTCGTTGATGCGGGCGCCAAGATCGATCGTCAGGCCGAGCCGGTCGGCGACGGCGCGCGCCTCGCGGCGAACGCGGCGCGGATTGAGCAGGATCGGCGCGCCTTTTCCGGACAGCCGGTCGAGTGTCAGGTTCGTCGCCACGTCGAGCGCCGCGACCACGCCGTCATTGATGTTCTGGTGCACGGTCACCACGCCGGCGCGGATCGCTTCGGCGGGACTTGCCGGCACGAATTCCTTGCCGTCGAGCGTGATTTGGCCGGCGTCGAACCGGTAGACGCCGCTGACGATCTTGACGAGGGTGGACTTGCCGGCGCCGTTGGCGCCCATCAGGACGGTCACTTCGCCCGCGTGCAGGTCGAGGCTGACGCCCCCCAGCACCTCGATCGGGCCAAAGGACTTCCTCAGGCCCGCTATGCGGAACACTGCCTCCTGCGCCATTCGATCCTCCCTGATCTCGACGCTAGGAAGGTTGTCGTCATTTGTCAATGCGATTGACAAATGACAGATGATGACTAGGTTCGGTCCGTCATCCATTGTCCCGGCGGTCGGAGGGACATGACCGGATTGGGAGGCCGAGATGACGCGACATGCATCGTTCGAAGCATTGACGGCTGAGACACTGCCGGTCCGCTTGGCGCGGACAGAGGGCCTTGTTTCCCTGATCGGCGCGGATACCGCGCGATGGAGGGTGCGCGAGGTCGGCGACGGCAATCTCAACCTTGTCTTCATCGTCGAGGGTGACCGGGGGTCCGCCGTGGTTAAGCAGGCGCTCCCCTATGTTCGCCTCGTTGGCGAAAGCTGGCCGCTGCCGCTGAAGCGCTCCTTCTTCGAGTATCACGCGCTGAAGCGCCAGGCCGCCCGCGCGCCGGGCACCGTGCCGAAGGTTCACCATTTCGACGACGCCCAGGCGCTCATCGTCATGGAATATCTCTCGCCCCACATCATTCTGCGCAAGGCGCTCATCGAGGGACGGCAACTGCCGCGTATCGCGCGCGACCTCGGCCTGTTCATGGCGCGCACGCTGTTCCGAGGCTCCGACCTGCACATGAAGACGGCGGAGCGCAAGGCCGACCTCGCGCTCTTCGCCGACAATGTCGAGCTCTGCGACATCACCGAAAGCCTCGTCTTTTCCGACCCTTACTTCGCCGCCCCGCTCAACCGCCACACCTCGCCGCATCTCGACGGCCTCGTCGCCGAACTGCGCGCCGACCGCGACCTCAAGGTCGAGGCGCAGCGCCTGAAGCATCTCTTTGCCGCCAACGCCGAGACGCTGCTGCACGGCGACCTCCACTCCGGCTCCATCATGGTGACCGATACAGAGACCCGCATCATCGATCCCGAATTCGCCTTCTACGGCCCGATGGCCTTCGATGTCGGCATGCTGCTCGCCAATTTCTGGATGGCTTTCTTCGCGCAGGCCGGCCACGAGCAGGCAGGTTCCCGCGACGCCATGCGCGCCTATCTCCTCGAGGTCATCGCCGACACCTGGGCGGAGTTCCGCGCCGAGTTTTCCCGCCTCTGGCGCACCGAGCGCGACGGCATTTTGTATCAGCGCGCGCTGTTCGAGGACCAGGGCGACACGCTCGGCGCCGAACAGGCGCTCGACCATGTGCTGTCCACCATGTGGACCGACCTGCTCGGCTTCGCCGGCATCGAGATCCACCGCCGCATCCTCGGCCTCGCGCACAACGCCGACTTCGAGACGATCGCCGACGAGGACCTGCGCGCCGCCTGCGAGGCGCGCGCGCTCCGCTTCGGTCGCCACATCGCGGTGAACAGGAACCGGATTCACAGCCTCGACGAAGTCAATGCGCTCGCCTGCCTGATCGAAGGGGAACGTCTCGCGTGAATGTCGGAGACCGTCACTACCGCACCATCTGGCTGAACGACGACGGCGCCTCCGTCGACATCATCGACCAGCGCTGGCTGCCGCATGAATTCCGCGTCGAGACCGTCTCGACCGTCGATGGCGTGGCGACCGCGATCCGCGACATGTGGGTGCGCGGCGCGCCCCTGATCGGCGTGACCGCCGCCTATGGCATGGCGCTGCAGATGCGCGCCGACCCGTCGGACGCCGGCCTCGACGCAGCATGGGAAACCCTGCACGAGACGCGTCCGACCGCCATCAATCTGCGCTGGGCGCTGGATGCGATGCGCAACCTCCTGCGCCCGCTGCCGGTTTCGGAACGAGCCGGGGCCGCCTACCGCCGCGCCGCCGAGATCGCCGACGAGGACATCGAGCTCAACCGCGGCATCGGCCGCCACGGGCTGGAGATCATCAGGAAGATCGCTTCGGCCAAGAAGCCGGGCG